>JBNLCA010000558.1:0-2071 GCA_050303575.1 Paracoccaceae bacterium | reverse complement strand
CTTGTGGATCACGTCGCCGGATTCCTTTTGCAGCGTGATGAAGCGCCGGATGATCGAATTGCGCGCCTCGGGGTTCAGCACCCGGAAGCTCAGGTCCTCGAGCTCCTCGCGCATCCACTGCATGCCCATCCGGCCAGCCAGTGGCGCGAAGATTTCCATCGTCTCGCGCGCCTTCTGGGCCTGCTTCTCGGGCGGCATCGGGCGGATCGTGCGCATGTTGTGCAGCCGGTCTGCCAGCTTGACCAGGATCACCCGAAGATCCTTGGACATCGCCATGAAAAGCTTGCGGAAGTTCTCGGCCTGCCGGGTCTCCGACGACGACAGCTGAAGGTTGGTCAGCTTGGTGACGCCGTCCACCAGCTCGGCGACCTCGTGGCCGAACTTCTGTTCGACCTCGCGATAGGTGCTCTTGGTATCCTCGATCGTATCGTGCAGCAGCGCGGTGACGATCGTCGAGTCGTCAAGCTGCTGCTCGGTCAGGATGGCGGCGACGGCGACGGGATGGGTGAAATAGGGCTCGCCCGACCGGCGGGTCTGGCCGTCGTGCATCCTCAGCCCGTAGGCATAGGCGTCGCGCAGCAACGCCTCGTTGGTCTTGGGATTGTAGTTGTGGACGAGGGCGACCAGGTCTTCGACGTCGATCATCCCTCACCCGCCCGAAGGCCGCACGGGGCGGCCTTACTTCATCTCCTGCGCTTCCATCAGGGCGCGGAGCAGCTTCTCCTCGGAGAGATCGTCATGCTGCGGCCGGTCGACCTCGGCGCTCATCAGAAGCGCCATGGCGTCTTCCTCGGGCTCGTCGACCTCGATCTGGGTCTGGTGGCTGGCGATCATCCGCTCGCGCAGGTCGTCGGCCGACTGCGTTTCCTCGGCGATCTCGCGGAGCGCGACCACGGGGTTCTTGTCGTTGTCGCGGTCGATCGTGAGCGGCGCACCGGCAGCCACCTCGCGCGCACGGTGCGCGGCGAGCATCACGATCTCGAAGCGGTTCGGTACCTTGTCAACGACGTCTTCCACCGTCACGCGGGCCATCTGGTCTCTCCAATTCGCTGGGAAGCCGGAAGCGCCTATTTAGGGGCACGGGGCCCGGATGACAAGGCCGAATTGAAGGGCAACGGCGGGTCGCAGGAACGGGTTTCAAGACAGAAAAATCCAACGAAATCCGTACTTCCACGCTTCGCGGGTGACATGATACCATTCGGATGCGAGGGAAATTGCTCAGGGTGAGAAGAATCCCCGGGAGCGGGGTTGCTAGGCATGCGGAAATCTTTATGTTCCGTGCGTTGATCTGCCTTACGGTGTCGTCATCCACTCAATGCGTTGTCGTAGGGCGTTCATCTGAAAGGGTTTTTAATGTTTTATCGAGACGAACGGTTGGCCCTGTTCATCGATGGGTCCAACCTTTATGCGGCCGCCAAGGCCCTTGGCTTCGACATCGACTACAAGTTGCTCCGGCAGGAGTTCATGCGCCGGGGAAAGCTCCTGCGCGCCTTCTACTACACGGCCCTTCTGGAGAGTGAGGATTATTCGCCGATCCGCCCTCTCGTCGACTGGCTCCATTACAACGGGTTCGCCATGCGGACGAAGCCGGCCAAGGAGTACACCGACAGCCAGGGGCGACGTAAGGTCAAGGGCAACATGGACATCGAACTTTGCGTCGATGCCATGGAGCTTGCGCCGAAGGTCGACCACGTCGTGCTGTTCTCGGGCGACGGCGACTTCAAGCCGCTGATCGAGAGCCTGCAGCGCCAGGGTGTCCGGGTGTCGGTCGTGTCCACGATCCGCAGCCAGCCGCCGATGATCGCCGACGAGCTGAGGCGCCAGGCCGACAACTTCATCGAACTCGACGAGCTGCGCGAAGTGATCGGCCGGCCGCCGCGCGAGCCGAGGGTCGAACGCGAGGAAGTGGCCGCCGAGGGCGATTGATCCTGCGCCCGGAGCCGATCGCCAGGCACCAGGCGTGACAGGATCGCTTGCCGGCCTGTTCCTGGCCGCCTTCGGTGCGGCGACGATCCTGCCGATGCAGTCGGAGGTCGTGTTCGTTGCCGTGCAGACGGCCGCGGCGGCTCCG
>JBNLCA010000557.1:0-5288 GCA_050303575.1 Paracoccaceae bacterium | reverse complement strand
CACCGCTCGCCCGGCACGACGATCGAAATTCTGACGCCGGATTTCCTGAAATGTCCGCCCTCGGCGCTCGAAATCGTGGTCGAGGCGCGGCCGGACGTCTTCAACCACAATCTCGAGACGGTTCCCGGCCTCTATCCCGAGGTGCGGCCCGGCGCGCGCTACTTCCACTCGCTGCGGCTGCTCCAGCAGGTCAAGGAGCTCGACCCGGGCATGTTCACCAAGTCGGGCATCATGGTCGGACTGGGCGAGGAACGTCAGGCGGTCCTTCAGGTCATGGACGACATGCGCGCCGCGAACGTCGATTTCCTGACCATTGGCCAGTATCTCCAACCGACGCCCAAACATCACAGGGTCGACCGTTTCATCACACCCGAAGAATTCGCGGCCTACGAAAAATCGGCCTTCGGCAAGGGCTTCCTAATGGTCTCGGCGACGCCGCTGACGCGCTCATCCTACCATGCAGGCGATGATTTCGCCCGGCTCAAGGCAGCGCGTGACGCGAAGCTGGGCCGCGCCTGAGCGCAAACGAAAAGGGCGCCCCGAAGGGCGCCCCGTCCGGTTCGGACCGTCCCCCGGTCAGAAATCCCAGCCCACGTTGAGCTGATAAACGTCGCCCAGTTCCGCCGGCCGCGATGCGGTCAGCTCGGCATAGGCGTCGTTCCAGAAGGTGTACTTGGCGGAAAGGCCATAGCTGTTCTCGCTGGTGAACGAGAAGTCCACCACCGATGCGGTCAGCGCGATCTGCGCGGTCGGCTGGTAGGTGAAGTAGGCTTCCCAGGCCGAGAAGTCATCGACGACGAAGATGCCGTTGTTGACGTAGTTCAGGCCGAACTTGTACTCGCCAAGGTCGGCGCCGCCACCGATCTTGTAGTTGTCGAAGCTGGGCCCGCCTTCGATCGAGACATGCTCGTAGGCCGCGCCGGCCACCCAGAAGGCGTAGCTGAACTTGAGTGCGACCGAGGTCGAGTCGATGTCGGTCCCGGCGACGTCGATCGTGTTGTAGGAAAGCGAGACCTGCACCGGCCGGACGTCGCTGTCGTAGCGGATGCCGTAGGACTGCTCGTCAGCCGCGATCGCGTAGTTCGAAAGCGCGCTCGCGAAGGCGAAGCGCTCGTTCGGGCTGGCGTAGAAGTTGTAGGTGTCGGCGTAGTGCGAGCGGACGACGCTGTCATAGGACGAGCGCGGCGCGCCGGCCGAGAGCTTGCCGAAGCCAACAAACGTGTAGGACACGGCGGCGTAGATCGCCTTCGCCGACCCGCCGTCTCCCCCGGCGACACCTTCAAGCCCGAAGTCGAAGCCGAGCGGAACGCCCGATCCGAAGCCGTTCGGGCCGACCATGATGTCGAAGTCACCGGTCAGGACGACGTCGTCCGAGAAGTCGGTGCTGGTGTAGGAAAGTTCGACGTAACCGCGAGTGTCGACGCCCGAGGGAAGGCTTTGCGCGCCCACCGCCGTCGCCGCGAGCGTCGATGCGATGATGGCCTTTGTCGAGTTCTTCATTGTGACGAGTCTCCGATACTTGGCCGGACCATAGCACAGCGTGTGGATATTTCGACGTGGAAGCGAAAAATCACACGGTATGTTGGTTAATGTGACCCTCAAGCTACTAGTGGTTGTCAGTTTTCCTCGGGCGCCACGGCCGGAACGGCTTTCAGATAGGCGGCGATCGCGGCAAGATCCTCGTCCGGAAGGTGGCCGGTGTTCTTGACGACCTCGGCCATTTCGCCGCCGGCACTGTCGAATTCGGGCGTGAAGCCCGTCTTCAGGTAGCCGGCGATGTCACTTTCGGACCAGGTCAGCCGACCCGGCGTAATGTTCGGGATCCGGCCTTCGCCCGAGGGGTTCGGTGCGCCGGCGAGCCAGCTTGATTTGTCCAGTCCGCCCAAGGCATTGCGAGGGGTGTGGCATTCGCCGCAGTGGCCCAGCGCCTCGACAAGGTAGCGTCCGCGCTCGACCTTGGGGTCGAGATCGCCCGCCAGGACCCAGTCGGGCGAGAAGAAGAGCATCTTCCAGCCGCCGAGCGCCCGCCGGATCGAGAACGGAAAGCCCACCTCGTGCGGCAGGGACGGCGTCGCGTCGGCCGGCAGTGTCTGAAGGAAGGCGTGAAGGTCGGCGATATCCTGAAGCGAGGCGCGCGCGTAGGTGGTGTAGGGGAAGGCCGGGAAATAGTGATATCCCTCGGGCGACGTCCCCATTTTCAGAGCGTTTGCAAGGTCATAGACGCTCCAGCCGCCAATCCCGGCCGCCGGATCGGGCGAAACGTTCGGCGCGATGAAGGTACCGAAGTCTGACGGGAAGCGGCGACCGCCGGACAGGACCAGCCGCGCCTCGCCCTCGGCTCCCGGCGCGGCATGGCACGAAGCGCAGCCTGCGGCCCAGAAGACCATCTCGCCACGCTCCGGGTCGCCCGTCAGCCCCTCGACGGCCGCCGGATCAAGCCGTCCCGGTGCGGTCAGGAACCAGCCGGCGATGCCGCCGACCAGAGCGAGGACAAGGACGGCTGTCAGAAAACGGCGCATCGGCGGCGCTCCGTACAAAAGAATATGGCCTGCGCCCAGTCCGGGCGCAGGCCATGGATTAACGGATTACTCCGAGGCGCGATAGGTCTGATGGCAGGCACCGCAGGCCTGGCCGACCGGGCCGAGCGCGCCTTGAAGCGACGCAAGGTCGGTGCCCGCGGCAGCTGCCAGCGCCGCGGTGGCGTCACGCAGCGCGCCGGCCTTTGCGCCGACGTCGGACATGTTCTCCCAGATCGCCGGCAGGGCGCGCGTGTTCTCGGCCTCGCCCTTGGCCGAGCCCTGCGGCCAGTAGGCCGCCGCGTTGAGGCTCGCCAGCGCCGCAAGATTGCTCGCCGCCGCCGAGGCAGCAGCGGAATCGTAGGGCGCATCGCCTTTTGCCATGGCGCCGAGCATCCCCACGTTGAACGCGTAGAGGCTCATATGCGCCTTGCGGGCCTTGATCGCTCCGTCGACCGCAGATTGCGCAAGCGCGCCACCGGCCACAACCGCTGCGATAGCGGCGGTGGCGATGATGCGGGTTCGGTTCTTCATGATGTGTAACTCCGTGTAGCGTTTTTTGGCTTTCCCCAAGGGCAGGATGCCTGTTGAAAAAACAGGTGACCATACGCGATTTTTGCGGGATGCTCATGCAATCATGCACAGAGACAATTGGGACGATCTTCGCTTTGTCCTCGCCGTGGCGGAAACGGGCTCGGTCAGCGCCGCGGCGCGCGAACTGGGTGTGAATCACGCCACCGTCCTGCGGCGGGTGGCGGCTTTCGAGGAGCGCCACGGGATTCTCGTCTTCGAGCGCACGCCCACCGGCTATGCCGTTCCGCGCGAGCGCCAGCGCATCGTCGAGGCGGCACGCGCAGCCGAAGCGGCGCACATGGCCGTGATGCGGCTGATCTCGGGCGCTCGGGCGCCGCTCACCGGGGCTGTGCGGATCACCTCGACCGACACGTTCTGCCAGTCGGTTCTGCCGCGCGCGGTGGCTCGGCTCCGCGCCGACGCGCCCGAGTTGCGGGTCGATATCCTCAGTTCCAATGCTCATGCCGACCTTGCGCGCGTCGAGGCCGAGATCGCCATCAGGCCGACGACCGACCTGCCCGAGAACCTGGCCGGGGAGGTCGCGGCCGACCTCGGCTTTGCCGTCTACGCGCCGGCGGAGGACCCGCAAACCTCGAGCTGGCTTGGGCTTTCCGGTGCCCTGGCGCGATCGAAGGCGGCCGACTGGCTGAAGGACGTTATCGTGACGCATGATCTGGCGGGGGTTGCCGACAGTTTCGTCACCCTGCGCGAGATGGTGGCAGGAGGGCTTGGCCGGTCGGTATTGCCTTGTGTGCTGGGCGACGGTGACGCCCGGCTGGTGCGTCTTCCCGACGCGATGCCCGAACTTCTGGTGCCGGTCTGGGTGGCGAGCCATGTCGACCTTGCCGACGCGCCGCGCATCGCCGCGGTGCGCGGTCGGTTGGCCCAGGCGCTCAGGGCCGACGCGGCGCGGATCAGGGGGCGCTGAGGCGCGGCATGCCGCGCCGGCCACCGTTGACCGTCAGCCACTCCGGCCAGCCGAAGAAATGCTCGATCCCCCAAAGAACGAGCGCGAGGCCGAGGACGAGGCCCACGACCTGGATCATCCGGCGCGACGGCGGATGCCGTGCCCAGCGGGCCATTCGGATGAACCACATCGGATTCACGAGGTGAACCTGACCTTGCCGATGAACGGCAGGTTGCGGTTGCGCTGCGCGAAGTCAATCCCGTAACCCACGACGAATTCATCGGGAATCGTGAATCCCGTCCAGGTCGCCTTGATCGGAACCTCGCGCCGCGACGGCTTGTCGAGTAGCGCGCAGACTTCGAGCCGTTTGGGGCCGCGGCTCTTCAGAAGGTTCACCACGTGCATCAGCGTGAAGCCGGTGTCGACGATGTCCTCGACCACCAGCACGTCACGGCCGGCAATCTCGCCCCGCAAGTCCTTGAGAATGCGAACTTCGCGCGAGCTTTCCATTGCGTCTCCGTAGGACGAGGCCTCAATGAAGTCGATCTCGAGCGGCAGGTCGATCTCGCGCACGAGGTCGGCGATGAAGACGAAGGACCCGCGCAGCAGGCCGACGACGACCAGCTTCTCGGTATCGCTGAAATGCTCGGAAATCTCGCGCGCCAATGCCTCGATGCGCGCCGCGATCGCCTTGGCCGAGATCATTTCCTCGACCACATAGGCACGCTCAGACATTTCGCCCCCTTGATCTCGCCGCCCGAGCATACGAAATGGCGCACCGTTGTCACGGGGAAGGCATGCCGCAGCATCACGAAAAACGGGTTTTGCCCTACAGGGCGGCGCAGATGTACGATCTGGTGGCCGATGTCGAGCGCTATCCCGAGTTCCTGCCCTGGACCGCGGCGGCGCGAATCCGGTCGCGCCAGGCGAAGGGCGACAGCGAGGTGATGGAGGCGGACCTCGTCATCTCGTTCAAGGTCTTTCGCGAGCGGTTCGGTAGCCGGGTGACGCTCTGGCCGGCGAAGAAACGGATCGACACCGAATATATCGACGGGCCCTTTCGCCATATGCGGTCGAGCTGGAATTTCCGTGATGTGGAAGGCGGTTGCGAGGTGGAGTTCGAGGTGGATTTCGAGTTTCGCAACGCCATCCTGCGCAATCTGATCGGCCTTGTCTTCAACGAGGCGATGGGCCGCGTGGTGCGCGCCTTCGAGAAGCGCGCCGCCGATCTTTACGGCTGAAGCGCCGCGATCAGAAGGCCGAGCGCGTGGTCGCGGGCGCGGGCGCGGACC
>JBNLCA010000556.1:0-3661 GCA_050303575.1 Paracoccaceae bacterium | reverse complement strand
AGGTGAATATCCGCTTCCGTGACCGGCGCCGCCGAGGCCGTTTCGGTGGAAAGATCGTTCATCGTCAAGCCTCCCTGCAACAGCGACCCGTCTAGCAACCCGGCCCGCACGGGGCAAGCGCGGGCTGCCTCACGGATTGTTCTCAGGTGTTTCCGGACTTTCGGGCGCATCAGGCGCCACGACGCCACTGCCGTCGCCTAGCGTCGCATCGATGCGGCGGACCGCCTCGTCCGTGACGTCGATCGTCTCCGCCGAAATCAGGATCGCGCGGGCATCCAGGATGGCCACCGCACCGCGTTCGCGGACGATTTCGGTCAGGACCGGGATGACCGCGCGGAAGAAGCGCTGGCGCGCCTCGTCGGGCCGGCGCGCGATGTCCCGGCCCTTCTGGTCCTGCTCGCGGCGTACCTCGACCACCTTGGCATCGAACGCCGCCGCCAGCTCACGGAAGGCGGCAGGCTCCATCGTCGCGCGCTTCTCGGTCAACTGGCGCTCTTCCTCGGCAAGTTCTGCCTCGTAGCTCCGGTTCTCGGCCGCCAGCGCCGCAGCAGCCGCCGATAGCTCGGCCTGGAGGCGGCGCCCGAAGGCAGAACGCTCGAAGAGCGCCTCCTGGTCGATCGTCAGGATCGGACTGGACGGCCGATCCTGCGCCTGCGCCGCCCACGGCAGCGTCAGGACGCAGGCCACCAGGGCCACCCGAAGCGCCCGCCCGAGCCCTGCTATGAGCCCCGGGCGCGCCATCGATCAGAAGTTCGTCGAGACCGTGAAGTCGAAGTTCTGGACCTTGTCATAATCCAGCTTCTGAAGAGCGGTCGAGAAGTTGAACCGCAGCGGACCGAGCGGCGAATCCCAGAACAGCGAGAAACCGAGCGCACTGCGCCAGTGCAGGCTGTCGTCGACCGTCGCGAAACCGGCCGTGTTCTCCAGCCCCCAGACCGATCCGACATCGAGGAACAGGCCGCCCGACAGACCATATTCTTCCGGCAGACCCAGCGGGAACTCGGTTTCAAGGCTCATGACCGCGTAGAAATCGCCGCCCAGCGGGTCGTCGTTGGTCGCGCCGAGATCCCGCGGTCCCAGCCCTCGGGGTTCGAAGCCGCGCATCTGCTGGCCGAAGAACCGGTCCGTAACCCGGCTGGTCGTGTCGCCGAACGCATTGATCGCGCCGCCGCGAAAGACCGCGCGCACCGTCACTTCCTCGTTGAAGATCTTCTTCTCGGCGAGGCCCGTCACCTCGGTCTTCAGATACTGGTTGTCGCCGCCGACGCCGGCGATGTCCTGGCTGAACCTCAGCAGGACACCGGCGTTCGGATCAAGACCGCCGACCCGCGTGTCGAACTCGTAGCTGTAGCCGATCGACGAGGTGGTGCGCTTGCCCTCTTCGGCAACCAGGATGGGCGACGAATTGACCGGATCGACATTGAACAGCCGGTCGCTGCGGAAGCCGTAGCGCAGCTGCAGCGTGCTGTTCTCGCCCAGCGGGAAGCCGAAGCCGAAGCCGAGGCCGGCCGAGCGGGTCGAGTAGCTCGAGAAGTCGTTCTCGAACTCGCGGTAGAAGAGGTTGGTGTTGAAGCTCAGGTTCCGGCCGAGGAAGCGCGGCTCGGTGAAGCTGAAGAACCAGTTCGAGTTGGTTTGGCCGGTGTCGAACGAGAAGCGCAGCCCCTGCCCGCGACCGAGGAAGTTCGATTCCGAGAAGCTCACCGCGATCGCGGTGCCGCTCGCCGCGCCATAGGTGAGGCCGAACGAAAGCGAGCCGGTGCTCTGCTCCTCGACGTTGACGTCGACGATGATCTGCTCGGGGCTCGAACCTTCGCGCGCCTGCACGTCGGCGTTCGAGAAGAAGCCCAGCGCGCGGATGCGCTCGGCGCTCTCGCGGATCTCGCGGGCGTTGAAGGGATCGCCTTCGACGGTGCCGAACTGGTCGCGGACGACACGGTCGAGCGTCGTCACGTTGCCCTCGATGTCGATCCGCTCGACGAAGATTCGGGGGCCGCGCACCACGGCGAACTCGATGTCCAGCGTCAGTTCCCGGTCGTTGCGCGTGATGCGCGGCTCGACCCGGACGAAATCCAGGCCCTGGCGCAGCGCCAGCGTCTCGAGCCGCGAGATGTTGTTCTCTACGATCGAGGGCGAGTAGACGCCGTTTGGCCGGATGCGGATGGCATCGCGATAGACGTCAGGATCGGCCTCGGGGATCTCGGACGTCACCGTGATGTTGCCGAAGCGGAACTGCTGACCTTCGCGGATGTTGAAGGTGATGAAGAAGGCGTCACGCTGCCGCGTGATCTCGGAGTTGACCGCCTGCACCTCGAAATCGACGTAGCCGCGCGAGAGGTAGAAGTCGCGCAGGACCTGCTTGTCGAACTCGATACGGTCGGCCACGAACGTGTCGCGCTGGATCACCTGGCGCAGGATGCCGGCCTGCTTGGTCTCGAGAATCTGGCGCAGGCGCCGGTCCGAGAAGGCGCGGTTGCCAACGAACGAGATTCGCTCGATCTCGACGACGCGTCCCTCGGCGATCTCGAAGACCAGGTCCACCCGGTTGTCAGACCGGCGGATGATCTTCGGCGTCACCGTCGCCGCGACACGACCGGCTTGCGCGTAAGCATCCGTAAGCGCGGCGGCGTCCTGCTCGGCGAGCGTTGGGCTGTAGACCTGTCGCGACTGAGATTTGACGATCTGCGCCAGAATCTCGTCCTTGAGCCGCCGGTTGCCCTCGAACGCGACCACGTTGATCGTCGGGAACTCGACGACGCGGATCAGCAGGGTCGACCCCTGAGGCAAGAACTCGACCCGTTCGAAGAGGCCCGAACCAAGCACACGCTGGTAGGCGGCGTCGAGCTGTCCGGCGGTGATCGTCTGGCCGCGGGGAATCTCCGCGTAGGAAAGCACCGTGCCCGGCTCGATCCGCTGGGTACCTTCCACGGTCACGTTCGAGAACCGGTAGCTCTGCGCCTGCGCAAGGCTCGGCAGCGCGGCAAACGCCAACAGGACAAGGCACAGCAGGCGGGCTGCTGCGAGACGCGCGAACCCAACCCGCACGCCCGCGAAACTCGCTTTCGCCATGCTTTCCCCCGTGTGAAATTTGGCAGCCGTTACCCGACTTGGTTAGCCCGCCGCGCGGGGCTTGTCAAAACGTCCGGAAGACCTGTGGATAACTTTGTCGGACGGCTAGAACGGATAGAAGAGCGAGCCGAGGAACGCGCCGAGGCAGAGCGCGAATATCACAGTGGCCGCATAGAGAATCCGGTCGGAGTTCAGCCTCAGCGTGAACAGAAGATCACGCAAGAGATCGCCAAGCCCCTTCATCCCGCCACCCGTGTCTGCTCGAGCCTTTGATAGCCCTTGTATACGGCGACAGCATGTCAGTCGACCATGCCGTACTTGCAGGTGCGTGTTCTGCAACCAAAGTTCTAACCGAGGACCGGCACTGCCCCGGTGCAATCAGATCGCGTGCAGATCGAGGCCGCGCGAAAGCAAAGCGCTTCCATCATGTTGGCGATTGCAGACAGCCCGGTTGCGCCAGGCCTTCGACCAGGCCGAAGGAAATTCGGACGTCGCGCCTCGCTTGCGCTCCCGACTTTCCTGCGTCTGCCGCAAAACAGCCGTGTCCTCCCCCGTCCAGCGGGAACCGCGCTCACTGCCCTAGGGACAGCGGAAG
>JBNLCA010000555.1:0-4339 GCA_050303575.1 Paracoccaceae bacterium | reverse complement strand
TCACATCGAGACCGGCCTCGCCTCGATCCTGAACGGCACCACGGCGATCTTCGGCGTGGTGCTTGCCGCCATCGCCTTCCGCGACGAGCGTCTCTCGGCCCGCAAGGTGACAGGCGTGGCGCTCGGTTTCGCGGGGGTCATCGCGGCAATTGGTCCAGATGCACTCGCCGCGCTCGATCTTCGAGCGCTGGCGCAACTTGCCATGCTGGCGGGCACGCTCTCCTATGCCTGCGCCGGCCTCTGGGCGCGCGCGGCGTTGCAGGGTCTTCCGGCCGAGGTCGCGGCGGCGGGCATGCTGACAGGATCGTCCGCGATCCTTCTGCCAGTCGCGCTGATGTCCGACGGTTTGCCGGACCTTGCCCTGATGCCAGCGACCTGGGTGGCGATCCTCTACGCCGCCGTCGTCGCCACGGCAGCAGCGTATCTCCTCTACTTCCGCGTCCTTGCCATGGCGGGCTCGGCAAACCTTCTTTTCGTCACGCTGATGATCCCGCCCATCGCCATCGCGCTTGGCACCGCCGTCCGGGGCGAGGCGCTCTCGGCGCACGCCTTCCTCGGGCTCGGGCTCCTGGCGGCCGGGCTGGTGGTTCTCGACGGTCGCCTCCTGCGGCGGGGACGGCCGGCACGGGCGGAAGGCTGAGCCTTCCGCCGCGGTGCGCTTACTGCACGCCTTGCAGCCGGCAGAAATAGGGCGTCGACCCGCCGCCTCCGAACGGGTTGACGATCATCCAGATCCCGCCGCGCGCATCGTCCTGCTGCCACTGCACGCGGAACCGTTCGCCCGTCGTGTGATCGAGGAAATCGGCAAAGGTGTTCTCGCCGGTAAAGGAATACTGAGCGACCTGGCTCGTCACGGTGCCCGCGGTATAGAGGCTGGTCCCGGTCGGCGTGACCCCGGTGATGTCGCCGCCGATGGTCGAGTTGATGCCGTACGAGCCCTGCACGGTCACTTCCATGACCAGCTGCGCGGGCGCGCCGCCGAGATCGCAATCGTAATAATAGACGCGCTGGCTCTGGCCCGCGGCGGGCGAGGCGAGGATGAGCGCGAGGGGAAGGAGATGTCGCAAGGCCATGGCGACCTCAGGCTTCGGGTTGAAATGCGTAACGCGTAATGCGTTCCAGCCTACCCTATGAAGGTCCGCACCCAAAGCTCTACTCGCGAAACTGGAGTGTTGAACCTGCGCAAAGGGCACCCGGTTCAGGCGCGAGACTGCCTCGCGCAGCCTCTAGGGCGCGGCTTCGCCGGCCCCGGCACCCAGAAGCGCCGTCAGCCCCGCCGTCAGCCCGTTCAGCGAGACCGGGATACCGATGCGCTGCCCGGCAGAGGTGGTCACCGTCACGACGCCGCGGCTGCCCGCCGCCAGCATCGTCGCCTCGCCGGCGGTGACGAAAGTGCGGGCCAGGCATCCCGAGGTGCAATTGACGTAGTCGAGCGCGCCCAGGTAGACGCCATCGACCGTCAGCCAGGGCCCCTCGCTGAGGAGGACCGAGGACGGCACCGTCACCGAAAGAAGCAGCCGCTCGCCACCCGGCGCGGTGAACACGCTGCGCATTCGCACGTTGTCGGTGCCCGGCTCGGCATTCGCCTGCGAGAGCGTGCAATCGCCCTCGTCGGGGCAGGCCAGTTCCCAGTCGCCGAATACCTCGCCCGTCCCCTGGGCACCGACCGGTGCGGCAAGCGCCAGAACCAGCGCAGCAGCCCTAGCGGCCGAAGGTAAAGCCGATCCGTGCCGCCGTGCCACCCACGCCATTCGTCGCCCTCGATATCCCGGTATTCACGAAGATACGGTCGTCGTTGAAGAAGTGGAAGCTGCCGACCGCTATCGCACCCGTCCCCTCGTAAAAGCCCATGCCGACCGAGAAGAAATGATCGCCCGTGCCGCGCGGGTTCATCTGCAGCGACGACATGGCCGAGCCGATGGCCCCAACCGCGTCGATCTCGGCACCGAGCCGCGAGAGATCGGCGGCGTTCTGTTCGACGACGTCCGACGGGATCGCTGCCAGGGCCGCGTTGAGCTGGCCCAGCGTTACCGCGTCGGTGTCGGCCACACCGTCCGCCACGTTCGACACACGCATCCCGCTGACCGAGACCGTACCGTCCTCAAGCGTGCCGCCGTTCCCCAGCACCACCGCGTTCCCCGAGGCACCCAGCGTCATCACGTTGCCGCCTCCGGTTGCATCCTGGATGTAGAACGAGCCGCTGGCGCTCTCCATGCCCACCTGCCAGTCGTTCGACGGGAAACTGCTCGAGTTGCTGGTGTCGTTGAAACGGATCGACGGGTCGGGTGTGTCGATCAGGATCGTCTCGAAGCCGAATGGCTGCCCGTCCACGCAATTCTGTCCGACGCAGATGCCACCGTTCGACGTGGTACCGTAGACGATGAGGTCGTCGGCGATCACCTGATCGGCCTGCGCCGTGGTCGCTGCCGCGGCAAGGACAAGGGAAAGGCGGGTCAGTCTGGTCATTGAGGTCATCATACCGTCACCACGCGAAGTTGAGAGAGAGCGCCGTCATCGGCGACGAGGATTTTGAGTCGGCGACACCGATCTTGAGAAGCATGTTGTCATTGGCGCGCCAGGTCATTCCGGCCGCCAGCGCCGTCTCGCCTTCGTACAGGCCAAGGCCGACCGAGAAAGCGAACGGGCCGCGCGCCCTGGGGTTGGGCTGGATCGCACTCATGGCCGCGGTCATCGCCGAGACGCCTTCCAGACGGCCGGCCTCGGCATTGATCATCGGCGAAAGGTCGGCCACGGCGGTCGCGGCACGAAGCTGGCCCATGTTGATGAGGTCGTCGTCGTTCACCGCGTCGGCGACCTCGGTCACCCGCCGCTCGGATCCCGCCGCGCCGACCGAGACGGCGCCCGCCACCCGCTCGCTGCCGCGGCCCAGCGTGACGCCGTTTCCTCCGGCCGCGAACGACACCAGCGAGACATTGGAGACGCCGGTATATGAGAACGTGGTCCCGGCGTCCGAAGTGACCGCTACGCCCGGGTTGATCGAATAGAGGCTGCCGCTGACGGTGAAGGAACCGGCAGGAATGTAAACATACTGGTCGGTGACCGTGACCTGCGTATCCGTTGCATTCGGACCATTGATCGCCGGCGCACTGAGCGCGATCGCGTTGGGATGTGTCGAAAGATCGATCCTCAGTGTCCCGTCCGGCATGACGGTCGCGTTCGGAGCCAGAATCAGGCCGCCGACCGTAACCGCGGTCGCGTCACTGCCGCTGACCGCCTCGCGCGTATCGATCCGGAACTCGTTCGCGCCGCCGTTGTAGGACTGGTTCGCGGCAAGGATGAAATCGCCCTGACCGAGATAGAGGCGGGTGTTGTTTTCCTTCAGCTCGATCCCGTCCGCGGCGAAGGCCTGATTGTTCGAGCAATCGAAGCCGGCGCATACGTTGCCGATCACGATCAGATCGTCGTTGATGATTTGATCGGCGCGCGTCGGGTTCGCCGCAATCCCCAGCGCAGCCAAGCCGGCTGCCGTCGCAAACGTGCGAAATGTCACTCGTTACCATCCTGTCTGGCGGTCCAGCAGCCGCCCGGCCGAATCCCTACATCAGGAGTCTTTGGCCGAAATGTGTCGAGGGGCACATCTGGGCCGGTTTTTTCAGCGCGACTTGAAGATCGACCCGAAGATGCCGCGGACGATGCGCCGGCCGGTGGTGCCGGAGAGCTCCTTCATCACGTTCTTGGTCAGCGCCTCGGTGAAGCTCGGCTCTTCCTTCTTGGTCCGCGTGGTGCGGGTCGAGCGGGCGTCCGTGTTCGTCGTCCGGCCGCCGTCCCAGCGGCGGGCGTTCTGGAACTCGCGATCCTCCTGGTTCTCGGCCGCGGCGTCGCCCCCTTCCGCCTCGCGCGCCGCCGCCGCGGCCCGGGCCTTCAGCTTCTCGTAGGCACTCTCGCGGTCCACGACGCGCTCGTACTTGCCTGCGACGTGGCTGGCCGCAATGACCGCCGCGCGCTCTTCGGCCGTGATCGGACCCAGCTGCGACGAGGGCGGACGGACGAGCGTCCGCTCGACCATCGAGGGCGAGCCCTTCTCCTCGAGGAACGAGGTGACGGCCTCGCCGGTCCCGACATCCTTGATCGCCTCCTCGGTCGAGAAGCGCGGATTGGTCCGGTACGTCTCGGCCGCCTTCTCGAGGTCCTTCTGGTCGCGTGGCGTGAAGACGCGGAGCGCGTGCTGCACCCGGTTGCCAAGCTGGCCGAGAATGTCATCGGGCACGTCGGCCGGGTTCTGGGTGATGAAGAAGACGCCGACGCCCTTCGACCGGATCAGCCGCGCCACCTGCTCGACCTTGTCGACCAGCGCCTTGGGCGCCTCGTCGAACAAGAG
>JBNLCA010000554.1:0-5174 GCA_050303575.1 Paracoccaceae bacterium | reverse complement strand
CGCCGCCCGGGGCGCGCGCCACGAGGGCACGTTCCTCGGCGTGGACGAGAATTTCGGCCTGCTCCTCAAGTCCGAGACGACGCGGCTGGTGCCTCTGTCGCAGCTTCTGGTCGAGGCCTAGATGCTCCTCGCCCGCGCCATTCATTTCGACGAGAGCGACCGCAACGTCTTTCACAACCCCGCTCGCACCGGCGAATGGGCGATCTCGGGCGGGTTCGAATTCTCGAACTGGTCCGAGGCGGACCTTGTCGGCAAGGCCCGGCAGGCCTTCGCGAACGGCTGGCTGGGGATCGAGACCTTCGGCCGCGTCACCTTCGTCGCCGTCACGCGGATCGAGCCGGCCGAGCTTGAGGCCCTCACCCGCCACCTCGCGCAGCATTTCGTCGATGTCTACGGGGCACCGTCGCCCGAGGCCGCCCTGCCCGTCGCCACCGAGGAGCTGGCGCAGATGGCCGAGCTTTGCGCCGACCATGCGCCGAACACGGTGCTGACCGTGCTGCGCGAGCTTACCGAAGCCGGCGTACGCGAGCAGTACCGGTTCATCGAGGCCAGCGAGGCCGGCCTCGACCAGTTCGCCATCCACTCCGTCCCGGAGGAATGATCACATCGGCTGGGCGTTGAAGACGAATAGCGTCTGGCCGTTGATCTCGTAGCCGTTGATAAGGTCCTTCGCCGTCTCGCTGGTCAGCCAGTCCTCGAGCTTCTGGACGGCCTCGGTCTTCACATGCGGATGGCGTTCAGGATTGACCGGGATGAGCGCGTACTGGTTGAAGAGCACGGGATCGCCCTCGAACACGATCTTCAGGTCCGCCTTGTTGCCGAAGTTCAGCCAGCTGGCACGGTCGGCCAGAATATAGGCGCCCAACCCGGCTGCGGTGTTGAGCGCCGCGCCCATTCCCTGCCCCACGGCGTTGTACCAGTCACCCGAAGGATCGATGCCGGCCGCGGTCCAGAGCGACAGTTCCTTCTTGTGCGTGCCGCTGTCGTCACCGCGGCTGACGAAGGCCGCTTCGGCGCCGGCGATCGCCTTCAGCGCGTCGGTGGCGGCCGCCGCCTCGCCCGCAAGGGCCGGGTCGGACGACGGGCCGACGATGACGAAATCGTTGTACATGATCTCGCGCCGGTGGGTGCCGAACCCGGCGGCGAGGAAGGCGTCCTCGGCGGGACGCGAATGGACCAGCACGGCGTCGACGTCGCCCTGCTCGCCCAGCTTGAGCGCCTGCCCGGTGCCGACGACGATCAGTTGCACGTTGATGCCGGTATCCTCGGCGATCTTCGGCAGCAGGATCTCGGCAAGGCCGGAATTCTCGAACGATGTCGTCACGGCCATCTTGATGTCTTCGGCACTGGCGGCCGCGGCAGAGAACGCGGCGACGGCCGCGAAGAGGAGTGATTTCAGTCTCATGGCAAGAGGTCTCCCTGGATATGCGCCCGCGCCTCGGGCGTCTTCGGTTCGGTGAAGAACGTGTCGCGCGGGCCTGCCTCGTGCAGGAGGCCCCGGTAGATGAAGATCACGTCGTCGGCGAGGCGGCGGGCCTGGCCGACGTCGTGGGTGGAAAAGAGGATGCGGGTTCCGGCGGCGCGCGCCGTCTTCAGGATATCCTCGATCTCGCGGGTCGAGCTGCCGTCGAGATTGGCCGTCGGCTCGTCCAGGAGCAGAAGCTCGGGCGCCCGCATCATGGCGCGGGCGATGGCCATCTTCTGCTTCTCGCCTCCCGACAGGACATGGACCGGCAGGTCGAGCTTGTCGCCCAGCCCGACGCGGCCCGCCGCCTCGGCCGCGCGCGCCCGCGCCTCGGCCCGGCGCATCCCGTCGAGAAGGAGCGGATAGGCGATGCAGTCGACCGTCGAGCGCCGCATCAGGATCGGGCTTTGAAAGACGAAGCCCTGCCGTGCCCGTGCCGCATCGCGCCCGCCGGGCCAGTCGATGCGGCCACGGTTGATCCGCTCGAGCCCGTGGATCGCCTTCAGAAGCGAGGTCTTGCCCGATCCGTTCGGGCCAAGGACCACCGTCACCCCCTCGCCCGCCAGCACCCAGCTGAGCGGGCCGAGGATGCGCTTGCCGCCGCGCGTCAGCTCGACCTGGTCGAGTGTCAGGGGGAGCGAGGTCACCACCGGCTGCTCCTTTCGGTGCGCGAGAGCGCGTGGAGGCCGAGGTTCACCGCAATGGCGAGGGCGATGAGCACGAAGCCCAGCGCCAGCGCGACGGCAAACTCGCCCTTGCCGGTCTCGAGTGCGATGGCGGTGGTCAGGACCCGCGTGGCATGGTCGATGTTGCCACCGACGATCATGATCGCGCCGACCTCGCCGATGGCGCGCCCGAAGCCGGCGAGCGAGGCGGTCAGAAGCGACCGCCGCCCGTCCCACAGGAGCGCCCTGATCCGCTGCCAGCGGGTCGCGTTCAGCGAGACGAGGAGGTCGTGGTAATCGGCCCAGAGCTCGCGGATCGCCTGGTGCGCGACCGAGGCGACGATGGGCAGGACGATCAGCACCTGCGCGACGATCATGACCCACGGCGTGAAGAGAAGCCCGAGAACTCCGAGCGGGCCCGAGCGCGAGAAGATCACGTAGACGATGAGGCCCACCACGACCGGCGGCAGTCCCATCAGCGCGTTCAGGAGCGCGATGACGACGCGGCGGAAGCGGAAACGGCTGACCGCGAGCCACGCGCCGAGCGGCAGGCCGATGGCCGAGGCGACGAGCGTCGCGCTCAGCGACACTTCCAGCGAGCGGAGCGATATCTCGACAAGGTCGGGATCCAGCGTGACGACAAGCCGGAAGGCGCCGGCCAATCCGTCCAGAATGTCGTTCACTTCGCTACCGCCCGTCTGTCGCCGCAGGTCCCCTGCCGTCTGGCTAGCGCGCCGAGGGATGCGCCAAAAGGGACATTTTGTCTACTTTCGGAGAACGGCGAGGACAATCTGGCCGATCAGCCCGACACGCGTCGGCACCAGTCCAGCATGGCGGCGGGATCGGCGGGCACCGGTTCGGCCTCGCCGCCGGTGAAGGCGTCGAACGCCGCCCGGTTTCCGCGGCCGACCGAGGTGAGGACCGGCACGCCCTCGGCAAGGGCGAGGCCGATCGCCGGACGGAAGCCGCGTCCCTCGGCCTCCTGCTTGCCGAACTTGTTGACGATCAGAAGCCGCACCGTTCCGGCGCGCAAGTTCGCCTCGACGAGCCCGACCGCCTTCTCAAGACCCACCGGGTCGAGCCGGCAACCCGAGGACATCGGGCCAAGGTTCTGGCTGATCCGGATCGTCTGGCCGCCCGCGAGCACGAAAAGGTCCATCTCGCAGGGCGTGCCGTCGCCGGTCTCGACATTGTGCTGGACGGCTCCGGCCACGGGCACGCCCGCGTCGCCCAACCGCCGGGCAAGGTCGGCCAGCAGCCGGTCCGCCTCGCCGCGCCGTTCCGCCTCGACATAACCCAGCATCGCCGCGTCCCTTGCAACCGCCCTGCCGGGCATACAAGATGCCCCGCGAAGTGGAAAGCCGCGCCATGCTCCCGATCCTTCCCACCCCCGACGATCCGCGCCTGACGCGAAAGGTCACGGGCCGCGACCAGACCGGCACCGAGGTCGAGATCGCGGTGGTCGAAGAGCGCCCGCTGACGATCTATCTCAACAGCCAGGAGATCGTCACCGCGATGACGATCGGTGACTATCCCGAGTACCTGGCGCTGGGATTCCTGCGCAACCAGGGCATGCTGCGCGCCGACGATGTCGTGACCGGCGTCGACTTCGACGAGGAGATCGAGACCGTCGTCGTCCGCACCGAACGCCAGACGTCCTACGAAGAGAAGGTGAAGAAGAAGACCCGTACCTCGGGCTGCGCGGTCGGCACGGTCTTCGGAGACATGATGGAGGGGCTGGAAGGGCTGAAGCTGCCCGCGGCAGAGCTGCGCACCAGCTGGCTCTACGCGCTTGCGAAGGAGATCAACACCACCCCGTCGCTCTATCTCGAGGCCGGCGCGATCCACGGCACGGTCCTCTGCCAGCAGAACCGTGCGCTGGTCTACATGGAGGATGTCGGCCGCCACAATGCCGTCGACAAGATCGCGGGTTACATGTTCCGACATGGCGTGACCGGCGCCGACAAGATCCTCTACACCACCGGGCGGCTGACCTCGGAGATGGTCATCAAGACGGCGCTGATGGGGATTCCCGTGCTGGCGTCACGGTCGGGCTTCACCGCCTGGGGCGTCGAGATCGCGCGCGAGGTCGGGCTGACGCTGATCGGCCGGCTGCGCGGCCAGCGGTTCGTCTGCCTGTCGGGCGAGGAGCGGCTGGTGCGTGACGCCGATCCGGCGCTCGTCGCCGAGGAAGGCGGCAGGCACCGGCGCAAGGCGGCAAACGATGGCTGACGTCCCGGGCGTCATCCTGGCCGGCGGACGCGCCACGCGGATGGGCGGCGGCGACAAGGGGCTGAAGGTGGTCGGCGGACGGCGCCTCATCGACCACGTGATCGCGCGCCTTGCCCCGCAATGCGGACCGCTGGCGCTGAACGCCAACGGCGATCCGGGGCGCTTCGCCGATCTCGGCCTGCCGGTCCTTCCCGACAGCCTGCCCGACCATCCCGGCCCCCTGGCGGGCGTGCTCGCCGGTCTCGACTGGGCGGCAGGTCTCGGCGCCCCAGCCATCGTCACCGCGGCCGCCGACACGCCCTTCTTTCCGGACGATCTGGTGACGCGCCTGCAAGGTGCCGCCGGCCCCTCGGGCCTCGCGCTTGCGGCCAGCGGCGGCCACCGGCAACCGACTTTCGGCCTCTGGCCGACCGCCCTGCGCGAGGACCTGCGCGCCGCGCTGACGGGCGGGCTTCACAAGATCGTCCTCTGGACCGACCGCCACGGCGCCGGGACGGCCGATTTCCCGACCGCGCCCTTCGACCCGTTCTTCAACGTCAACACGCCCGAGGACATCGCCGAGGCCGAGGCGCTGTGCCCATGAGGATCTACGGGGTCACCGGCTGGAAGAACTCGGGCAAGACGCACCTGATGGAGCGGCTGGTGCACGAGATAACCGGGCGCGGCCTCACCGTATCGACCGTCAAGCACGCGCACCACGGCGCCGAGACCGACCAGCCCGGCACCGACAGCCACCGCCACCGCGAGGCCGGCGCGTCCGAAGTCATCCTCGCCTCGCCCACCCGCTGGGCGCTGATGCACGAGCTGCGGGG
>JBNLCA010000553.1:0-1549 GCA_050303575.1 Paracoccaceae bacterium | reverse complement strand
ACGCGGTTCGAGGACGGTGCGCGCTCTCGCCCCTCGATCTCGGCGCGTCCGGCCCGGTAGACAGCAATCAGGATGACGCGCAGGTAGGCCTCGACCGCGGCATGCGAGGCAGAGGCAACGGATCCCAGCTCCGACCTCGCGCCGTCGAAGGCGGACCGCATCGCCTGGAAGGTCGCTGTGTCCGACATGAGGCTCGTCGTCATCGGCCGATCCGCGGCTGTCCTAAGCTCGCGGGTTTCCGGCATGTGGCCGGCCGCGTTGGCAAGCGCTGTGGGGCCGAGGATGATGTAGGTGCCCCGGGTCCCGGGCGCGAAGACTACGCGCGACGTGCCGCCCCACGGACGCCAGACGAGGGCGGGGCCGGCAATCGCCGTGTCCTCGCCCGCGAAGCGGCCGTCGCCGGTTTCCACCAGCACGGCCAGCCAGGACGGGCCGGGCAGGCTTTCGGCAAGGCCGACGATCCGCGGCTTCAGTGCCCCGTCGAGGAACCCGGCGCGGATGGCGCCCGCTGAGGTGAGTTGGGGCGCTACCATGCCTCACTTCCCGCAAAACGATAATAGAATGCCTCATAATGACATTTACTCCAAGTCGATTCGGGCGACTTCCTTGAGGAAAAGGGAGGAGCGGCGAACTACGTCGCTGGCTGCGTGGGGAGGAAGCAGCTGTACGAGACGCATCTGATAATCGGTGGCGAGTCGATCGCGCCGGAGGGCGGGGGCACGTACGAACGGCGTAGCCCGGCCGCCGATGCCGTCGTGACGCGGGCGGCCGCCGGGCGCGCTGGCGAGGCGCGCGAAGCCGCGACTGCGGCGGCCCGGGCGTTCGCCGCCTGGTCCACCACCCGGCACCACGACCGGGTCGCTATCTTGGAATGCGCCGCGGCACTCATGGAAGAGAACGCCGAGGAAGCGGTCGCCATCGCCTGTGACGAGGTAGGCTCGTCGCCCGACTGGGTGAGGTTCAATGTCGAGATCGCGGCCGCGATGCTGCGCCAGACCGTCGATCTGGCCCGGGCGCTCGATGCCGAAGCGGTCGTGCGCGGCAATCAGTACCTGCGCAGGCGGCCAGCCGGCGTGGTCCTCGGGATCGCGCCCTGGAATGCCGCGGTGGCGCTTGCGGTGCGGGCGGTGGCGGCGCCACTCGCCTGCGGCAACACGGTGGTGCTGAAAGGATCGGAACTCTGCCCGAAGACGCATGAATGGGTCGCCGGGATCCTAAACTCCGCCGGGCTGCCGGCCGGTGTTCTGAATTACATCACCAGTGCCCCCGACCATGCCGAGGAGGTTGTCGACGCGATGATCTCGCATCCGGCGGTGCGGCGGGTGAACTTCACCGGCTCGACCCGGGTGGGACGCCAGATCGCGGTCGCCGCCGCGCGCCACCTCAAGCCCTGCCTGCTTGAGCTCTCGGGTAAGGGGACGATGGTCGTCCTTGCCGATGCCGACCTCGACCTTGCCGCCCGTTCCGCGGCGCATGGCAGCTTCTTCAACCAGGGTCAGATCTGCATGTCGACCGAGCGGATCCTGGTCGACGACAGCGTCGCGGACGC
>JBNLCA010000552.1:0-6911 GCA_050303575.1 Paracoccaceae bacterium | reverse complement strand
CTCGGCGGTGAGCGCGCGGTCGAAAAGCCCGACCCTGCGCACCGCCGGCGAGGCGAGAAGGCCGATCCGCGTCGCGCCGGCCACCCGACCGGCGGTCAGCGCCACCATGTCGATGAACGGGATACCGGCCGCCGCACGGATCGCGTCCGCATAGTGGTGCGCGGTGTTGCAGGGCATCGCCAACGCCTCGGCTCCCGCCGCCTCGAGCCGCCGGGCCATCTCGGTCAGGACCGGCGTCGGGTCCGGACCGGTCCCCTCGATCAGATGCGCAATGCGCGACGGCACCTGTGGATTGTGTTCGACGATGAGCGGCACATGGTCGGCGTCTTCGCGCGCCGGGACGGTAGCGATGATCTTCTGCATGAGAAGCACTGTCGCCTCGGGCCCCATCCCGCCGAGGATGCCGATCTTGCGCATCAGCCGGGCGCGCCGGCGAGAATCTCGGCCGCAGCATCGAGGATGTGGAGCGCGATCAGGTCGCAATCGTCGAGGCTGAAGGTCAGCGGCAGGCGCATGTCGAAAAGGCCCGAGAGGATGCGGTCGGTCTCGGGAAGCCTTTGCGCCGGCATGTAGCGCCAGCTCTGGTGTGCCGAAGTGAAGGCCGTGGGTTCGGCACCGCCGAACCATTTCAGCTCGACCCCGCGGTCGAGCGCTGCCGCAAGCAGCGCCCGCGCCGCGCCGGGGCCGATGCCGGGAACGAGGAACTGGATCGACGAGCCGACATAGAACTCGTCTTGCGGCCGGTGCGGCAGGCGAATCAGGTTGTGCCCGGCAAGGTGCCCGGCCACCCTGTCGTAGCGCGTGTTCCAGCCCGCGATGGCGCTGTCGATGGCTCGCAACTGGGGCCGCAGCAGCGCGGCGCGAAGGTTGTCCATCCGCGCCGACATGTTTGGCGTGTCAAGGCGCACGTCGGGATAGTGTTCGGGCCCCGGCCCCGCTGCGTGGCGATCGTAGAACATGTACGACCCCGAAAGCATCGTCGCCCGCGCCATGAAGTCGGGATCGTCCGAGGTGACAAGGCCGCCCTCGCCCGAGTTTAGATGCTTGTAGGTCTGGGTCGAGAAGCATCCGGCCAGACCGAAGCTGCCGGATTTCCGTCCGTTCCACGCTGCGCCCATCGTGTGGGCGCAATCCTCGATCACCGTCAGGCCCTCGGCCCCGGCGACCTCCATCAGCCGCTCCATGTCGGCGAGATGGCCGCGCATGTTCGATAGAAGAAGGACCTTCGCGCCCGAGGCGCGGGCCTTGGCCGCGAGGTCACCGAGGTCGATCACCAGATCGTCCGTGATCTCGACCAGCACCGGAACCGCGCCCACGGCCGCGATGGCGCCGGGCACCGGGGCAAGCGTGAAGGCGTTTGTCAGGACAGGATCGCCATGCTTCACACCTGCGGCGCGGAGGGCGATCTGCATCGCCTGCCCGCCCGAGGCGACGGCGAGGCAATACCGCGCGCCCTGCCATGCGGCAAACTCGCGTTCCAGCGCGACGGCTTCCGCCTCCTCGCCCGGCGCGGTGTTGTAGCGGTGGAGGCGGCCCGAGCGCAGGACGCGCTCTGCCGCCCGGATGCCCTCGTCTGGGATAGGAAGTTGCTGGGTGAAGGACCCGGTGAACTTCGGCCTCATCTCGTGCGCCCCGCCTGAATATCCGCGAAGGCCGGGCCGTACCCGAAAAGGCCGGCCGCGCCGCCGGTATGGAGAAAGACGATACGCTCGCCCGTCGGGAAACGGCCCTTGCGGCAATGGTCGATCAGCCCGGCCGCCGCCTTGCCAGAATAAACCGGATCGAGCAGCAGCCCTTCCAGTTCGGCGAACATCGAAATGGCTTCCAGCGTGTCGGCGCGCGGGATGCCGTAGCCCTCGCCCACATAGTCGGTGTCGGCCACCACGTCCTCGCGTCGGACGACGCCGGGGCAGCCGAGCTTTTCGGCCGTCCGGCCGGCGAGGGCAAAGACGTTCTCCTCCTGCTTCTCCCTCGGTGCGCGGACGCCGAAGCCCAGAAGCGGAATGCCTGCGTTGATCGCTTTCAGACCGGTGATGAGGCCGGCCTGCGTCCCGGCGCTGCCGGTCGCGGTGACGATCCGGTCGATCCGGAGGGCACGGTCGTTGGCCTGGCCGATCAGTTCGTAGGCGCAGTTCACGTAGCCCAGTGCCCCGGTCGGATTCGAGCCGCCGCCGGGGATCGTGTAGACCTTGCGGCCCTCGGCGCGGAGGGCCTCGGCGGCCGCTTCCAGCTCGGCATTCATGTCGCCGCCGCCCGGACGTTTCTCGGTCGTCGCGCCGTGGAGGTGATCGAGGAGGACATTGCCCGACAGGTTATAGCCGGGATCGTTCGAGCCGGTCCGGTCCTCGAGAAGCAGGTGGCAGGCGAGCCCCAGCTTGGCAGCAAAGGCCGCGGTCTGGCGCGCATGGTTCGACTGGGTCGCGCCCTGGGTCATCACCAGGTCGGCGCCCTCGGCCAGCGCCTCGGCCATCAGGAACTCGAGCTTGCGCGTCTTGTTGCCGCCGGTCGAAAGGCCGGTGCAGTCGTCGCGTTTCACCCAGATCTCGTAGCCCAACGCCTCCGACAGGCGCGGCATCGGTTCGAGCGGCGTCGGCAGATGGGCAAGGAAGATGCGGGGGAATCGCGCGAGATGCATGGACTGTCCTGACTGGCGGGCCAAGGGAACCCCGCGCCCGGGGCAGGGTCAAGCCCTCTGCCCTGTCCCTCAACCCTGCGGTGTCATGGCCTTGCGCTGGCGGGCACGTTCAAGACCCAGCTGGCGTTCGCGGAAGATGATGATGACGCCTGCAAGGATGATCAACGCGGCTCCGCCGAGCATCACCAGCGTCGGCGCCTCGCCGAATACGAAATAGCCAATGACAAGCGCGAACAGCATCGAGGCATATTCGAACGGCGCGATCACCGAGGCGTCCGCGTGGCGGTAGCTCGAGGTGAGGAGAATCTGACCGACCCCGCCAAGGAGGCCCGCAAGGACGAGGAGTGCCGCGGTCGTCCAGTCCGGCACCACCCAGCCGAAGGGAATGGTGAAAAGCGAAAGCACCGTCGCGGTGACCGAGAACCAGAAGACGATGGCCGAGGTGCGCTCGGTATTCACCAGCTTGCGGACGAAGACCTGCGCGAGCGCCGCGCAGACGGCGCCCATGAAGACGATCATCGCGCCAAGCGCCTCGCGCGTGTTGGCCGTACTGTCCGAAAGCGTGGTCAGCCGCGGCGAGAGCACGACAAGAACCCCGACCATGCCCAGGGCCACGGCGGCAAGGCGAAAGGCGCGGACCTGCTCGCCCAGGAACATGGCGCCGAAGATCACCGTCAGGATCGGCGCCGCGTAGCCGATCGCCTGGACTTCGGGGAAGGGCAGGAATGCCAGACCGGCAAATCCGAACCCCATCGCCATCGTCCCGACGAGGCCGCGCCAGACGTGACCGAGCGGACTTTTCGCCCGGATGCCGCCGTCGAGTTCCCGCGTCACGGCAAGCCAGGCGAAAATCACCGGGATGGCGAAGAACGAGCGGAAGAAGACGGCCTCGCCCGGCGGGACGTCGTCCGAGGTCGCCTTGATCAGGCTCGCCATCACCACGAAGATGGTGACGGAGGCGATCTTGAGAAGGATACCGGTCAGCGGCGACATGGGCGCGGCTTTCCTCCGCGGGTTATGCGCGGCAATGCCTAGAATGCGGGCCGGCGAATGGAAAGGGGTCGTCTCGGTTGCGAATTGTTCGGCGATCCGGTTTTCTCCCGTGTGGAGGATACCATGCCTGTCGTCGACCTTGACCTGCTGCCCGGAAGCTACGCCATCGCTCGCCTCGCCCCGGGATCGCCGCTACCGGGCTGGGTTGCCGGCGAAGGCTGCGTGACTGTCACGTTTGCCGAAGATGAGACGTCCGTGGTCTGCGCGGCAGATCGGGTGCCCGAAGATGTGGAGCGTTCGGACGGATGGTCCGCCATCAAGGTGACGACGAGGTTCGGCCTGGATGAGCCGGGAGTCGTGCTGTCCGTCGTGCGCCCGATCTCCGAGGCCGGGCTCGGAATATTCGTCACCTCGACCTTCTACCGCGACTACATCCTTGTCCGCACGAACGAACTCGCCCGCGCGAGGGATCTCCTCACGCGGGCGGGCCATTGCTTCCTCTGAGGGCTGAGGTCAGCCTTTCTTCAGGCAGCGGCTCCCCAGAAGCTCGGCGATCTGCACTGCGTTCAGCGCCGCGCCCTTCCTGAGGTTGTCCGAGACGATCCACATGTTCAGGCCGTTCTCGATGGTCGAATCCTGGCGGATGCGGCTAACGAAGGTGGCGAAGTCGCCCACGCATTCGACCGGCGTGATGTAGCCACCGTTCTCGCGCTTGTCGATGACCATGACGCCGGGGCTCTCGCGCAGGATGTCGCGCGCTTCGTCCTCGTCCAGGAACTCCTCGGTCTCGATGTTCACCGCCTCGGAATGGCCGACGAAGACCGGCACCCGGACGCAGGTCGCGGTGACCTTGATCGACGGATCCACGATCTTCTTCGTCTCGGCGACCATCTTCCATTCTTCCTTGGTCTCGCCCGAGTCGAGGAAGACGTCGATATGCGGAATTACGTTGAAGGCGATCTGCTTGGTGAACTTCTTCGGCGCGACCTCCTGGCCGGGCACGTACATGCCTTTGGTCTGGTCCCAGAGCTCGTCCAGCCCTTCCTTGCCGGCGCCCGAGACCGACTGGTAGGTCGACACCACCACCCGCTTGATCTTGGCCCGGTCATGGAGCGGCTTCAGCGCCACCACCATCTGCGCGGTCGAGCAGTTGGGGTTCGCGATGATCATCTTGTTGCGATAGCCCTCGACCGCGTCGGGGTTCACTTCAGGCACGATCAGCGGGATCTCGGGGTCGTAGCGGTAGAGCGACGAGTTGTCGATCACCACGCAACCTGCCGCGGCGGCCTTCGGCGCATAGGTCTTCGTCGCCTCGGAACCCACCGCGAAGAGTGCGATGTCCCAGCCTTCGAAGTCGAACGTGTCGAGATCCTTGGTCTTCAGGGTCTTGTCGCCAAAGCTGACTTCGGTACCGAGCGACTTGCGCGACGCCAGCGCCGCGACCTCGTCGGCCGGAAACTCGCGCTCGGCGAGGATGTTCAGCATCTCGCGGCCCACGTTGCCCGTGGCGCCCGCGACGACGACTCTGTAGCCCATGACGGACCTCCTTTGACAAACGGACGCGCCTTAGCGCGTTGCCGTGCGGTTGGAAAGGGGTCTGGTGGCCGCGCGGCCCCTGTGTGGCAGGACCGTCAGTCGACGGGGGGCGCCCCTCCGGCCTTCGTCCCGGCCTCGATGAAGGGCGCGATCCGCTCGGCGGCGTCGCCGGCATGGGGCGGGCGCGGCGTCTCGGCAAGGCGCCGCTTCCATTCGGCGGTGGCGCGGTCGGCCGAAGTCTTCGAGCCGGCCTCGGTCCATGCGCCGAAGTTCGTCAGGTCGGCCACCAGCGGATCGCGGAAGGCCTGCGCATAGCGCTCCATCGTGTGCTGGGCGGCGAAGAAATGGCCGCCCGGCTCGACCTCGGCGATGGCGTCGAAGGCGGTATCGACCTCGAAAGGCAGCGCCAGTTCGGCCAGCGTCTCGACCGCTTCCATGTCGCAGATGAATTTCTCGTAGCCGAAGGTGAGCCCGCCCTCGAGCCAGCCGGCCGAATGGATGCAGAGCGTGGCGTTGGCCATGAGCGCGCCCCACAGGCCCATCACGTTCTCGGTCGCGCCCTGCGCATCGTGGGTGTTGCCCGCCGATCCGGCTGCCGAGCGCCAGGGAAGGCCAATGTGCCGCGCCAGTTGCCCCGAGCCGATCTGCATCCGGATGTGCTCGGGCGTGCCGAAGGCCGGAGCGCCCGATTTCATGTGGACGTTCGAGCCGAAGCCGCCATAACTGACCGGCGCGCCGGGACGTACGACCTGGGCGAGCGCGATGCAGGCCAGTGCCTCGGCGTGCTGGAGGACGAGCGCCCCGCCGACCGTGACCGGCGCCATCGCCCCCATCAGGCAGAAGGGCGTGATGATCAGAAGCTGGCCGGCGCGGGCAAAGTCGATGATCCCTTCCGCCATCGGATTGTCGAGAAGGCGCGGCGAGTTGGTGTTGATGACGGTCGAGGCCCAGACGCCCCTGCCCCAGTTCTCCTCGTCCAGCGCAAGGCCGAGGCGGATCATCTCGAAGCTTTGCGTCACCTGTTTCCGCCCGCGGGCATAGACGAACATCGGCTTGTCGCCCAGCGTCAGCTGCGCCCTTGTCATCGCGTAGTGCCGCAGGTGGATCGGCACGTCCTGCGGCTCGGCCGAGGACGAGAACTTGTGAAGCGCGTCGAAGGACTGGTGCAGGACCAGCGTTTCCTCGAACGCCTCGAGCGAGCCCGGCCGGCGTCCGCGCTCGAGGTCGAAGGCGTTCGGGCATCCGCCTGCCGCCGAGAAGAGCATCTCCCCTTCGGCATAGTCTCGTTCGCGTGCCGGGCTTGCCGCCCGCAGGCGTATGCGCTTCGGCGCGGTCTCCAGGGCGTTGGCGACGATGTCCCGCCCGATCCGCACGATGCCGCTGTCGTCGACCAGCGCGCCCGCGGCTTTCAGGATGTCGCGCGCCTCGGGCAGGAGAATGCGCATCCCCAGCTCTTCCAGCACCCTGAGCGCCGCGTCGTGCAGCATCGCCACCTCGTCGTCGGAGAAGATGCGCTGCGGCGGGAAGGGGTGGCGGACCTGCCGGTAATCGGCGGCACGTGCCGGGGGACGGTGGCCGCGGCGGGCGTGGCGGGTCATGGTATCTCCTTGCCGAGGGTCGCGGCGTAGCGCGCCGTGAAGCGCATGTAGCCGTTCTCAGTGGTGCGAAGGTGCTCTGCCGCCAGCCGGTGCAGGTCCGGCAGGCGGTGAAACGGAACGGTCGGAAAGGCGTGATGCTCGGAATGATA
>JBNLCA010000551.1:0-3944 GCA_050303575.1 Paracoccaceae bacterium | reverse complement strand
GGGAAGGGCGGCACGGAAGCCAAAGCCATCGCTGCCGGTATTGACGGCGGGCCGTGCGTCCGTGCCAATGCGCGTGATGCAGGTTACGGCCATCCTAGACGCGCAATTCTCCGGTCCGGCCATCAGCGCGGTCTGGATCGTGGACACACCGCCGAACCGGGAATGGTTTCACCGCCACGGCGCGTCCCTAGCGGCGAACAGTGCACTCCTTCAGGTTGGCGACGGCCAGTCGGTCGACGACGTCATGCAAAGCCTTATCGAAGGAATCGTGGTTCACTTCCCTGACTTGCGATCGATCCGCTTCATCGGCGTTGGCTCCGACCATCAGCTTGGGCCCGGCCTTCTCGAAGAAGGCCGCTGGCATCGTGACGGCGAGGCGCTGACGCTCCATCGGCTTTGAAGTCCGGACGTCGGGGGCCGCAGGCGCAGCAGGGAAAGGGAGGGCCAGGTCCTTTGAGCAAAGTTCCCACCCCTTCTCCATGAAACCTCCACGTCCCGTTCAAGCGCCCGGCTGAGGGGCCTGCTAGGGCGGCGCTCATCGGGCCTGTCCTTCGTCGGCCCGCGGCGCTGATCTGGAGGTTTCACATGTTCCGCACCCTGTCCCCGCGCGGCGAGGCCGCGCTCTTCTACGCCATCGCGCTCGGGTTCTCGGCGCTGATGGCGCTTCTCGCGGCGCCGCTCATCGGGCGCGCGGCGCTCCTTCTCACCATGTTCACCCCGGCCATCGCCGTTCTTGCCTTCAAGGCGCTGACCGGGCGCCTGCGCGACTGGCGCGGCATGGGTCTCGGCGCGCTCGGTCTCCGCCAGTGGCCGGCCGCCCTGGTGCTGCCCGCCCTGATCCTGGGGCCGGGATACCTGGTCCTCGCGCTTGCCGGCGGCCTAGGCATGCCCGTCCTGGCGGCCGCGGACCTGCCCCGGCTCGTGGTTCAGTTCGGCGCCGGCCTCGTGATCGGCGCCTGCCTCGGCGCGCTGGGCGAAGAGATCGGCTGGCGCGGGTTCCTCTTGCCGCGACTGGCCGCCGAGGGCGACTGGAAAGGCGCGGCGCTGGTGGGGTTCCTGCACGGGTTCTGGCACGTGCCGCTGATCCTCTGGACGCCCTACTACCATCCGGTGCTTCCGGCCGTGATCGCGGTGCCGATCTTCCTGGCCCTCGTCACCGCTTCGGGCCCGGTCTTCGCCTGGCTGAGATGGGCCGGCCGCAGCGTCGTGCCGGTGGCGATCTGCCATTCCGCCTTCAACTCCTGCTGGGAAGCGATGGACGGCCTCGTCCTTCCCGAGGCGCGGCAGATGGCGGAACTGGTCGGCGGCGAGACCGGGGCGGTGTCGTTCCTTGCGCTGGTGGTTCTGGGCGTGGCACTTCTGGGCCGGCCGCGTCGGCAGGCGGTGACCGTCTGACACGCCGCCATGACCGCGTGGCGGCTCACGAAACCGTGAGCCGCCCGCAGGACAGAGCCAGGGCCAACAAACCCCCTTCACATTCCCGCCCGAACGCCTTAGGAACCCCCGGTCCGCTGGCCGCGCGAGTCGCAGCCGGTCGGACGATTCGTCCGAGACGGTGGGTGGACCCATGGGTCCATAATTCCTGCCTGAGACGGGAAATGAACAATTCTTCGAGCCTTCTCAAGGGGTTCGGGGGCGATTGGCAGGACCCGTATGGACCCGTGTCGGGGCGTCAGCCCCGGCGAAGAGAGCCGGAGGGTCACCCCCTCCATACTTGGAGCGAAACTGTGGATAGAGCCCAGAAAGAGAAATTGGTCGAGGAACTCGGCCAGATCTTTGAAAGCTCTGGCGTCGTCGTGGTTGCACACTACGAAGGCATGACAGTGTCGGAAATGCAGGACCTCCGCGGCGCGATGCGCGACGCGGGCGGCTCCGTGCGTGTCGCCAAGAACAGGCTCGCCAAGATCGCCCTCGAAGGAAAGCCCTGCGCCAGCATCGGTGACCTTCTCACGGGCATGACCGTGCTCGCCTATTCCGAGGACCCTGTGGCTGCGGCCAAGGTTGCGGACAAGTACGCCAAGGACAACGAGAAGTTCGTCGTCCTGGGTGGTGCGATGGGCGACACGGCTTTGGACCCGGCCGGTGTGAAGGCCGTGGCCGCGATGCCGTCGCGCGAGGAGCTCATCGCTTCCATCGTCGGCTGCATCGGTGCCCCGGCAGCGAACATCGCGGGCGCCATTGGCGGACCTGGCTCGGCAATCGCGAGCATCCTTTCGACCATCGAGGAGCGGCAAGCCGCCTGAGACATGCCTTCGTCCGTGCCATTGCGCTGACGTTGGAACACCCTATCTGAATGGATGAGAAAATGGCTGATCTGAAGAAACTTGCTGAAGAGATCGTGGGTCTGACCCTTCTGGAAGCCCAGGAACTCAAGACGATCCTCAAGGACGAGTACGGCATCGAGCCCGCCGCCGGCGGCGCTGTCATGATGGCCGGCCCGGGTGGCGGCGGCGGTGCCGCCGAGGTCGCCGAGGAGAAGACCGAGTTCGACGTCGTTCTGAAGAACGCCGGCGCGAACAAGATCAACGTGATCAAGGTCGTCCGCGAAATCACCGGCCTTGGCCTGAAGGAAGCCAAGGACCTCACCGAAGCCGGTGGCAAGGTGAAGGAAGGTGTCGCGAAGGCCGAGGCCGAGGAGCTCAAGAAAAAGCTCACCGACGCCGGCGCCGAGGCGGACCTGGCCTAAGGGCCTGGTGGGGCGCTGTCCCCACGCGAGATGAGGCTGGATACGGGGCAAAACCCGTATCCAGCCGAACCTGTCTTGGAGAGGGCCTTGCAGGCAGAGACCCTCCCTCAGGCACGGTTCGGGGCTCGGGAGCCCGCCATTGGGACGGCGGGCAGGAATGGAGCCCGACAGCCTGTTTTCGTGAGCGGCCCCTCCCCTGGCCCGGGGGGCAGGGTATCCGCGCAAGACGAAAGGTGACTACCAGCATGGCGCACGCATATGTCGGCCAGAAGCGCATCCGCCGCTATTACGGCAAGATCCGCGAAGTTCTCGAGATGCCGAACCTCATCGAGGTTCAGAAAAGCTCCTACGACCTGTTCCTGAACTCGGGCGACGAGCCCAAGCCGATGGACGGTGAGGGGATCCAGGGGGTCTTCCAGTCGGTCTTCCCGATCAAGGACTTCAACGAGACGGCCGTCCTCGAGTTCGTGCGCTACGAGCTGGAAAAGCCGAAGTACGACGTCGAAGAATGCCAGAACCGCGACATGACCTTCTCGGCGCCCCTGAAGGTGACGCTGCGCCTGATCGTGTTCGATGTCGACGAGGATACCGGCGCCAAGTCCGTCAAGGACATCAAGGAACAGGACGTCTACATGGGCGACATGCCCCTGATGACGATGAACGGCACCTTCATCGTCAACGGGACCGAGCGCGTCGTCGTCTCCCAGATGCACCGCTCGCCCGGCGTCTTCTTCGACCACGACAAGGGCAAGACCCACTCGTCGGGCAAGCTCCTCTTCGCCTGCCGGATCATTCCCTACCGCGGCTCGTGGCTCGATTTCGAGTTCGACGCCAAGGACCTCGTCTTCGCGCGTATCGACCGCCGCCGGAAGCTTCCGGTGACGACGCTGCTCTATGCCCTCGGCATGGATCAGGAAGCGATCATGGACGCCTACTACGACACCGTGACCTTCCGGCAGGACAAGAAGAAAAAGGGCTGGGCCACAAAGTTCTTCCCCGAGCGCGTGCGCGGCACCCGTCCGACCTATGACCTCGTCGACGCCAAGTCGGGCGACGTCATCTGCAAGGCGGGCGACAAGGTTACGCCGCGGACGGTCAAGAAGCTGGTGGACGAGGGCAAGGTCACCGAGCTTCTGGTCCCGTTCGAGCAGATTGTCGGCCGTTTCGTCGCCAAGGACATAATCAACGAGGAAACCGGTGCGATCTATGTCGAGGCCGGTGACGAGCTGACGTGGGAACTCGACAAGGACGGCGAGGT
>JBNLCA010000550.1:0-3739 GCA_050303575.1 Paracoccaceae bacterium | reverse complement strand
CTTCGGGCCGGTCGGCCGCGACGGGATCGAATGGGTCCGGCTCGATGCCAGGGAATTCGAGCGCCTCGTCGCCTCGATCGAGGCTGACTTTGCGCCGGACCGCACCCGCCTGCCGGTTCCGTCGCGCGACGGCAGCGCCTTCTTCGCCAGCCTGCGGCCGTTCGATATCGTCCGCACCTGCAATGTCTGGGTCGGCGAGAAGCTGCGCGCCGCCGGCCTGCGCTTCGGGCGCTGGACCCCGACGACATTTGCCGTGCGCCTGTCGCTCTGGCGCTTCGGGCTTGCGGAGTAAGTGCAACTTTTTGGTTGCATGTCCCGACCCGCGACCTGCATTAATACGCAACCAGGAGGTTGCACATGCGGGATGCCATAGAAAGGTCGATCCGGATCGACGCGCCGCGCGAGAAGGTCTGGGCGGCGCTCATCGATTCTGGCGCGTTCGGCACGTGGTTCCGCTGCCGCTTCGACGGTCCGTTCGTGGTCGGCGAACGGCTGGGCGCCGAGATCACCGGCTACGGCATGGAGGGAACGCCCTTCTGGATCGTCCCGGTCGAGATCGCGCCGCCCGAGCGGTTTGCCTTCGACTGGCCGATCGACGAGGGCGACGACAGCGCCTCCGCCTCGACGACCCGGGTGACCTTCGCGCTGTCCGACGAGGATGGCGGCACGCTTGTCACGGTAACCGAGTCGGGCTTTGCCGCCCTTCCCGCCGGCATCGCCGAGCGGAAGTACCCCGAGAACGGCCAAGGCTGGGAAATCCAGCTGGAAAACATCCGCGCCCATGTCGAAGCCTGACCCCGCCCGTACCTTCTCGGCCCTGGGCGATCCGGTCCGGCTGGAACTCCTCTCCCGGCTCGCGCGCGCGGGCGCCATGCCGGTCGGGCGGCTGGTGGCGGATTGCGGGATCAGCCGGCAGGGGGCAGCCAAGCATCTCCGTGTGCTCGAGGCGGCGGGGCTGGTCGAAGCAGTCCCGAAAGGCCGCGAGCGGCATCTCAGGATCGTGCCCGGCGGCCTGACCGACGCGCAGTCCTACCTCGGCCGCATCGCCCGCGGCTGGGAGGACGCGCTCGCCCGCCTGCGCGACCACGTCGAACGTCGCGGCTAGGCGCTGGGGTCCGTCGTCAATTGCCGAGCTGACGGTGCAAACTCCGGCCCGGCTATTTGCTCGCGCGGCTCTTTTTGCGTGGCCGACTGGTCAAGCATATCGGTCCCGTGGTGCCACGTGAGTCCCGGCCCTAGCCTCCCGTCACTTCGCAGGCGTCGGAATTCATCATGCGGGTCAGCGGATCGGGATCGCTGGTCGAAACATGAAGATCGGCGTAGCCGAAGATATCGACCTGATCACCCTGCGCCACCAGCGCCTCGGCAAGGCCCGGGAGGTCCTCGGCGGCGAAGGCGCAGTCGAGCTTCTGCGGACCCATCGTGTCGAACGTGACGCGGCACAGGTCGTCCTCGGGGCCGACCACGGTGCGGTTCATCGTGATCCTGGCCATCGGTACGTAATAGTCCTGATCGAACGGCGTGCAACTGGTGACCGGCCCGGCAAAGGCCGCCAGGTCCCGTTTCACGCGCGGACCGCCGAACTGGTAGACATAGGCCGCCACGCCGACGGCGGCGATCGCCATGAGCGCGATCAGGGCGCGGAGTATCCGTTTCATCGTTCCTCCTTCACCTCGCAGGGCATCCTGCTGGCCGACCGGCATTTCCAATGGGTCGCGCCCGCCTGTCAGCAGGTTCAAGTTAACATACCCTCGGTACTGGCGACCCGGTCCCCGGCATGGCAAAAGAGGCGACGTGAGGCGAGCGGGAGAGAGACAATGAGCTTCGGCAAGGGCAGCCACCTGCATCTCATCGACGGCTCGTCTTTCATCTTCCGCGCCTACCACGCGTTGCCGCCGCTGACCCGCAAGTCCGACGGCCTGCCCATCGGCGCGGTCGCGGGGTTCTGCAACATGCTGTTCCGCTATGTCGACGGCGGGTCCGGGCCGGACGCGGCGACCCACGTCGCCGTGGTCTTCGACAAGGGCAGCCACACGTTCCGCAACGATATGTACGACCAGTACAAGGCCAACCGCGAGGAGATGCCCGAGGACCTGCGCCCGCAGATCCCGCTGACCCGCGACGCCACCCGCGCCTTCAACATCGCCTGCCTCGAGCAGGAGGGCTACGAGGCCGACGACATCATCGCCACGCTCGCCTGTCGTGCGCGCGACAAGGGCGGAAGGGTCACCATCATCTCGTCCGACAAGGATCTGATGCAGCTGATCGGCGGCGGCATCGAGATGTTCGACACCATGAAGAACAAGGCCATCGGCGTCGCCGAGGTCGAGGAAAAATTCGGTGTCACCCCCGACAAGGTGATCGACATCCAGGCGCTCGCCGGCGACAGCGTCGACAACGTGCCCGGTGCGCCGGGGATCGGGGTGAAGACCGCGGCGCTTCTGATCAATGAATTCGGCGATCTGGAAACGCTGCTCGCGCGCGCGGGCGAGATCAAGCAGCCCAAGCGGCGGCAGACCCTGATCGACTTCGCGGACCAGATCCGGCTTTCCAAGAAGCTCGTCACGCTGGACTGCGACATGCCGGTCGAGGTCGGGCTGGACGATCTGGAAATGCACGACGCCGAGCCGGACGTCCTGATGAAGTTCCTTGCCGAGATGGAATTCCGGACGCTGACCAAGCGCATCGCCGAGAAGCTGGGCGTCGAGGCGCCGGTGATCGCCGACGCGCCGTCTGCCGCCCCGGCGCCGGAGTCGGCGCCCGAGCCGGAGGTGCCGTTCGACCATTCGAAATACGAGGCGGTCCGCGACGCCGCCGCCCTGCAGAAGTGGATCGACGAGATCAACGAGAAGGGCTGGGTCGCGGTCGATACCGAGACGACCTCGCTCGACGAGATGCTGGCCGAGCTGGTCGGCATCTCGCTCTGCGTCGAACCTGGCCGGGCCTGCTACATCCCGGTCGGCCATATGCTGGGCGAGGGGGACCTCTTCGGCGCCGCCAAGCGGGCCGAGGGGCAGATGACGGTGGACGAGGCGCTGACGCTTCTCAAGCCGGTGCTCGAGGACGACGCGGTCCTGAAGATCGGCCAGAACATCAAATACGACGCCAAGATTTTCGCCCGCCACGGGGTTCGCGTTGCGCCCTTCGATGACACGATGCTGATGAGCTACGCCCAGCATGCGGGCCAGCACAACCACGGCATGGACGAGCTTTCCGAACGCTACCTCGCGCACAACCCGATCCCGATCAAGGACCTGCTCGGCTCGGGCAAGACCCAGAAGACCTTCGACAAGGTGCCGATCGAGGACGCGGTGAAATATGCGGCCGAGGATGCCGACATCACGCTGCGCCTCTGGCGGTTCCTCAAGCCGCAACTCCACCAGGTCAGGGTGACGACCGTCTACGAGACGCTGGAACGGCCGCTGGTTCCGGTGCTGATGGACATGGAGATGGCCGGGATCAAGGTCGACCGCGACACGCTGAGCCGCATGTCGAACGCCTTTTCCCAGAAGATGGCGGCGCTGGAGGACGAGATCCAGGAACTGGCCGGCGAGAAGTTCAACATCGGATCGCCCGCGCAAGTAGGCGAGATCCTCTTTGGCAAGATGGAACTGCCGGGCGGCACGCGGACGAAGAGCGGCCAGTGGTCGACCCCGGCGGACGTGCTCGAGGACCTCGCGACCGAGCACGACTTTCCGGCCCGGGTCCTCGACTACCGTCAGCTTTCCAAGCTGAAATC
>JBNLCA010000549.1:0-7211 GCA_050303575.1 Paracoccaceae bacterium | reverse complement strand
AGCTTCTCGGGCCTTCTGAACGCGATCGACGGGGTCGCGGCGCAGGAGGGGCGGGCGCTGGTCATGACGACCAACCACCGCGAGCGGCTCGACCCGGCACTGATCCGGCCGGGGCGCGCGGATGTCCATGTCGAGCTTGGTCCCGTGGGCGCGTCGACGGCGGCGGCGCTCTTTGTCCGGTTCTTCCCGGGCGAGGACGCCCTTGCCGAGACGTTCCGCGAGGCGCTGGGCGAGGCGCGGGTGACCCCGGCCGTGCTGCAGGGCTGGCTTCTGGAGCACGCCGACGACCCGAAGGCCGCCGCGACCGCGGTAGGACTCTTGCCGCAGGTGAACCTGGTGGCCGCCGAGTGATCGGCGGTCACCCCGGCTCGCGACTAACCTCGGCCGACGTAGGGCATCTTGGTCGCCATCACCGTCATGGTCAGGACGTTCGCCGAAAGCGGCAGCGAGGCCATGTACATCACCGCCCCGGCGACGTCCGAGACCTCCATCATGTGCTGCTTTGGTGCATCGGGATTGGCCGTGCGGTTGCGCTTGTCGGTGTCTTCCAGAAGCGGCGTCCGGGCGTTGCCGATGTCGATCTGCCCGGCGGTGATGTCGTAGGGCCGGCCGTCGAGGTTCAGCGTCTTCGTCATCCCGGTGACCGCGTGCTTGGTCGTCGTGTAGGCGATCGAGTTCGGCCGCGGCGTGGTGGCCGAGATCGATCCGTTGTTGATGATCCGCCCGCCCTGGGGATCCTGCTTGCGCATCCGGGCGAAGGCGGCGCGGGCGCAGAGGAACATGCCCACCACGTTCACCTCGACCACCTTGCGGAACTCGTCGACCGGAACCTCGTCGGGCGTGACGAGCGATCCGAACATGCCGGCGTTGTTGAAAAGCACGTCGATCCGTCCGAAGCGGTCCACCACCGCGTCGAAGGCGGCATCGACCTGGCCTTCGTCGGTGACGTCGCAGGCGACAGCAAGCGCGTTCCCGTGGCCCGCGGCCACCTCGTCGAGCGCCTCCTTGCGGCGCGCCAGCAGCGCGACGTTCCAGCCTTCGGCGATGAACTTCTCGGCGGTGCCCCAGCCGATGCCCGAGCTTGCGCCGGTGATGACGATGGTTTTCATCTCTCCCCTCCGTTTCCGGGCGGCACGCTAGCGCAGGCGCCGGGCGGGGGCCAGACCGCCAAGGGTGGCAGTTCCCGGCACCGGCCGATTGCGCTAGACTGGGGGCGCACGAGAGGGGATCGCGATGCGACGCCTCGCCATCATCGTCCTTGTCCTTCTTCAGCCCGCCCTGGCATGGGCCGAGGCGCGCCCGACCCGTGCCTGCTACCTGGGCACGTGGATGGAGGAACCGCTCGACGGCGCGTTCCGGTTCCGCTCGGCGATCCCGACCTTCGGCACGGCCTCGGCCCCGCAGGGCGCTCCGACCTCGCTCGCCTACAGCTACGACCATGCCGGGCCGATCCTCACGCTGGCCGGTGACGGGACGTTCGGGATCGAGGATCCGCTGACCGTGACGATGATCGACCCGGTGACGCAGACGCCCGCGCGGCGCGGCGCCGACCTCATCTGGCAGGCGGCCGAGACACAGAAGCGGCTTTACGGGACATGGCGCGACGAGGGCGGGCGGGTTCGGCTGGTGACCGAGGCCGAGAAGGTCGAGGCGTCGATCACCGTCCTCGGCCATGCAAGCCCGATCGACACCCATCGCCGCCGCCGCCCTGAGCCCGACGCGATCTGGGCGCCGGTCTGCGAAGGCGATGCGCTGATCCTCTACGCGCCGGTGGCGGCCGGCGGCTGGGACGAGGTCGTCGCGCGGTTCAGGCGGATCGCGTGGCCGTAGGCGCTCCCAAGAAGCAGCCGGGGCCGGCAAGGCTCGGACCGTTACACCTCGTCCTCGCCGGAAAGTTCAAGCGGCGCCGCCGGACCCTTCAGATCCTCCACCGAGAGCGGCCCTGCCGGGCGGGCGAGGCGGTTCTTGGTAACCCACAGCAGCCGGGTCTCGGCCCGCGTGATGGCCACATAGGCAAGCCGCTTCCACAAGGGTATCCCGGCCTCGACCCGCCCGGTCCGTGATGCCACCCACAGGTCCGGGGCGAAAACCTGCACGTCGGGCCACTGCGAGCCCTGTGCCTTGTGGATCGTCACCGCCGCACCGTGCAGAAGCGCCACGCCCATCGTCGCGGCGAAAGGGATGAAGGGTTCCTCCTCGTCCGGCATCTCGATCTTGACGATGGACGCGGCCGAGACCTGCGGGTCCTCGGCGCCGATGACATGGAGCCGCGAGAAGCCGGGCCGCTTGCCCGGCCCGAGATAAATCACCTGCGCGCCCTTGATGATACCGCGCGCCTCGAGGTCGATCCGCTTCTTGCGATGCTTGAGCGGCAGCTCGATCCCGTCGCAGATCAGGGGCTCGCCCGCGAGCAGCTCGTCCGCCGGGGCACCGTAAGCGGCGCGGAAGGCGTGGATCAGCCGGATGCGCGTCTGGTTGCGCCAGACCAGCACCGGCGAGCGTGCCATCAGGTCGGCCTCGACCCGTTCCGCCACAACGACGCGCGGGTCGTCGCGGGCGGCCTTCTCGACCATCCGTTCGAAATCGTGGAACTCCAGCGCCTCGTCACCCAGCGCATGGGCGAGGTCGAGGATCGGGCTGTCGGCCTCCTGCCGGTGGATGCGGTGCAGGATCAGCTTCCTGCCCTCGCCGAGCGTGTCGAAGACCATCTGTCCCGATTGCCCGACCGGGGCGAGCTGTGCCGGATCGCCGAAAAGGAGGAGGGTCGGGAAAATCTCGCGCAGGTCCTCGAACTGCTTCTCGTCGAGCATCGAGGCCTCGTCGACGAAACCGATGTCCAGCGGGTCCTCGCGGCGCTTCCAGCCCTTGATGAAGTCGGACCCGCGCAGCCCCGCCGCCGCCAGCGCACCGGGAATAGACTTGACCTGCTGGTAGAAGGCAAACGCCCGGTCGAGCGCCGCGTCGGTCAGCCCCTCGACCGTCGGGCGGTCGCCCTGACCGGCCAGCCAGTCGGCGATCTTCTCGTATTCGGGGTCATAGACCGGCGTGTAGAGGATGCGATGGATCGTCGTCGCCGGCACCCCGCGGTTGCGCAGGACCGACGCCGCCTTGTTCGTCGGGGCGAGGATCGCCAGCGTCCGGCGGTCCTTCCTGCGCTTGCCCTCCCAGTCGCCCGAGATCGTGTCGACCCCGGCCTCGGAGAGCGCATCGGCCAGCCGCGCCAGAAGCATCGTCTTGCCCGATCCGGCCTTTCCGATCATCGCCAGGACCGCGCCCTTGCCCTTCGCCTCGGGTGTCAGGGCGCCGCTCTCGATATCGACGCCGGCACTGCGCAGCATCTCGGCCACGCGGTCGTAGGCCTCGGCCTGATCTTCGGAGAACTGAACTGCGGGAAGCGCCATGCGGCGGACCATAGGGATGCCCGCCGCCGGGGGCCAGAGCGGATCAGGGCCGGTGCCGCGAGGGTTCGGGCGGGCTGCGACCCGGCGCTCCTGTGCCGGCCTTCGCCCCGACTTCGTCGCGTGCCGTTGCCTCGGCCTCGGCAATCGCGTCCGACAGTCCCGGCATCCCGTTCAGTTCAGCGAACGACTTCAGATCGGCAAGGACGTCAAAGATCCACTTATAACCCTGGGTCATGCTCGTTACGACGCAAACTAAACCCAAGGATACAACCATAGGGCGTGGCGTCGGCGCAAGCCGAGGGTGACGTCCGTCAGCCGCCGCTGGCTTCCAGCACGTCCTCGAACGTCCTGAGACCGGTGCGCGGAGACTGGACGAGGACCGCCATGTTCCCCGGCTTGTGCTGGTTTTTCAGCATCTTGGTGTGCGCCAGCGGAATCTCGGCCCAGGGGAAGACCTCGGACATGCAGGGATCGAGCCGGCGGCCCAGCATCAGGTCGTTCGCCGCCGACGCCTGCTTGAGGTTGGCGAAATGGCTGCCTTGGACCCGCTTCTGATGCATCCAGAGGTAGCGCGCATCCATCGTCAGGTTGTAGCCTGTCGTCCCGGCGCAGATGACGACCATGCCGCCGCGCTTGACCACGAAGACGCTGACCGGGAAGGTCGCCTCGCCGGGATGCTCGAACACCATGTCGACGTTGACGCCCTTGCCGGTGATCTCCCAGATCGCCTTGCCGAACTTGCGGACCTCGGCGAACCATTCCTTGTATTCGGGCGTGTTCACCTTGGGCATCTGGCCCCAGCAGTTGAAGTCCTTGCGGTTGATGACGCCCTTGGCGCCGAGGCCGAGGACGAACTCGCGCTTGTCCTCCTCGGAGATGATGCCGATGGCGTTCGCGCCCGCCGTGTTGATCAGCTGGATCGCGTACGAGCCGAGGCCGCCCGACGCGCCCCAGACCAGCACGTTGTGGCCGGGCTTCAGCTCGTGCGGTTCGTGCCCGAACAGCATCCGGTAGGCCGTGGCCAGCGTCAGCGTATAGCAGGCGGACTCTTCCCAGGTCAGGTGCTGCGGACGCTTCATAAGCTGCTGCGCCTGGACGCAGGTGAACTGCGCGAACGAGCCGTCCGGCGTCTCGTAGCCCCAGATGCGCTGCGAGGGCGAGAACATCGGGTCGCCGCCGTTGCATTCCTCGTCGTCGCCATCGTCCTGGTTGCAGTGGATGACCACCTCGTCGCCCACCTTCCAGCGCTTCACCTTGTCGCCGACCTTCCAGACGATGCCCGACGCGTCGGACCCGGCGATGTGATAGGGTGCCTTGTGGACGTCGAAGGGGCTGATCGGGGTGCCGAGGCCGGCCCAGACGCCGTTGTAGTTCACGCCCGCCGCCATCACGAGGACCAGCACTTCGTGGCTGTCCGGCTGGGGTGTTTCGACCACCTCGATCTGGAAGCTCTTTTCCGGCTCGCCGTGGCGCTCTCGCCGGATCGCCCACGCGTACATGTCTTTCGGCACGAACCCGAGGGGAGGGATCTCTCCCACCTCGTAGAGGTCCTTTTCCGGGGCATCGTAGCTGAAGGTCGTGTCGAGGCCCATGTGAGTCTCCCCATGCTGCGCCGCAGAATGATAGCAGCTTCAAAGGCCCCGTCTAGAGGCGGGCGCGCAACTTTGCAACACGATTCGATGTGATGGTGTAATTTTATGTCGCGATGGATTGCGATCTGGCTGATTTTCGCGACTTTTTCGCCGCAGGTGCATCCATGAGATGGGCGATGGAGTTTGCGTAATAGTCGAAGATCGCCTCCTCTCCCGGCTTGATGCCGACTCCCTCCGGACCCTCGGCGACGAGGCCCCGCAGCCTCAGATGCGCCAGGCCCGCCGGCCCGTCCGGCACGGCCAGAAGCTCGGCCTCGGGCACCGGTCCCTTCGCCTTGCGCATGAGGTCGCAGATCACCGGCACCGGCAGCATCGGCACCCGTACCGCGATGCGCGCCATGAGCTCGGCGCCCAGTTCGGCCACCGGGTCCTTGCGCTTCTTCTTTAGGAACTCCCTTAGCGACAGGGGCGTGCCGAACCCCACGCCCGCCGCGCCGTATTTCCTGAACCGCCCGGTCACCGCGCGCCGGACATGCCGGCCGACGAAATTGAAGATCGTCCAGACCGGCGAGCCGTAGTTGCGGTGCCCCTCCTGCGCGGCCTGGATCAGGGTCCGGTCCTCGAGCACGCGGTCGAAGTTCAATCCCACAGGCACGAAGACGACATCGCGCCCGGCCGGGTCGAACTCGCCGACGATGTAGGAGAGAATTCCCAGCTTCGGCGGCTGGAGAAGACCGTCGCGCGTCAGCCCTCCCTCGGGAAAAACGGCCTGTGTCACGCCATTCTCGGTCGCCAGCGCCACGTAGCGTGCCAGCACGCGGCGATAGAGCGGATTGCTGTCCTTGCGCCGCACGAAATAGCCGCCCATCGGCCGGATCAGCCACCTGAGCGGTGCCACCCGCGCCCATTCGCCGACCGCGTAGGCGATCGCCGTGCGCGACGAGGCAAGGTAGGTCACCAGCACGTAATCCATGTTCGACCGGTGATTCATCACGAAAACCACTGTCGCGCCGGGGTCCACCTCGGCCAGTGTCTCGTCATAATGAGTGATGCGCACGTCATAGAGCAGCGTCGACAGCCACTTCGCCGCCCGCGCCGCGATGCCGAAATAGAGCGAGGCAGAAAAGCCCGGCACGATCTCGCGCGCGTATCGCTTCGCCCGTTCGTGCGCGACCGCCTCGGGAATCCCCTCGTCGTCCGCGCAGATATTCACCGCCCGGATCACCTCGGTATCGTAGATCAGCCGCTGGATCGTGTCCGACCGCCGCGCCAGCTTGAACGGCTGGATCGGCGCGGCGAGGCGCTTGTTCAAATTGGCCACCACCCGCTCCATCCGCCGGCGGAAGAACCAGCGGACCGACGGGAAGAGGAAATGCGATGCGAAGGTGACGGCCGCGAAGGCAAGGATCAGGACCAGAAGCCAGATCGGCAATTCTACAGTGCGAAACATCGGTGAGAGGGTGGCAGGAAAGCGGTTAGCGGTAAATGCGCTGATGCCGCGTTGCAGCGGATTGACTCGCCGGGGTCCGAAGCGGATGCTGCAACCGCAGCGCAATAATGTTGCGCGACCGAAGGAGCGCACGATGGAAAAAGACAAGCCCTGGCTTTTCCGCACCTATGCCGGCCATTCCACGGCGGCCGCATCGAACGCGCTCTACCGGTCGAACCTGGCCAAGGGGCAGACCGGGCTTTCGGTCGCCTTCGATCTTCCGACGCAGACCGGCTACGACAGCGACCACGTGCTGGCGCGCGGCGAGGTCGGCAAGGTCGGCGTGCCTATCGCGCATCTTGGCGACATGCGGGCGCTCTTCCACGAGATCCCGCTCGAGCGGATGAACACCTCGATGACAATCAATGCGACGGCGCCGTGGCTATTGGCGCTCTATATCGCGGTCGCCGAGGAGCAGGGCGCGAATGTGTCGCTTCTGCAGGGCACGGTGCAGAACGACATCATCAAGGAATACCTGTCGCGCGGCACCTACATCTGTCCGCCGAAACCGTCGCTGCGGCTGATCACCGATGTCGCCGCCTATACGCGCGGGCACCTGCCGAAATGGAATCCGATGAATGTCTGCTCGTACCATCTGCAGGAGGCCGGAGCGACGCCCGAGGAGGAACTGGCATTCGCGCTCGCGACGGCCTGCGCGGTATTGGACGACCTGAAAGGCAAGGTCGCGCCCGGGGATTTCCCCGAAATGGTGGGCCGCATTTCCTTCTT
>JBNLCA010000548.1:0-2752 GCA_050303575.1 Paracoccaceae bacterium | reverse complement strand
TCGGCCTCGCGCTTTCGGGTGGCAACGACGCCCCGCCGCCGGCCGTAGCGCAACCTGCAGGCTAACTGATCCCGTCAGATACGTGTGCGGATCATGGTGGCACGTTCGTCATGATCCGCGCGCCGCACTGACGCCGAACGGAGTGTTCCGATGAAACTCATTCAAGCCACCGCGCTCGCGCTTCTCATCGCGACGCCCACATTCGCCGGCGGCCTTGCCGACCCGGTGATGGACGATACCGTGATCGCCGATCAGACGACCTCGTCCTCGCGCGCCGGGATCATCGTTCCGATCCTCGCCATCCTCCTGGTCGGCCTCGCGCTTTCCGGCGGCAACGATAGCTCGGCCCCGCCACCGCCGAGTTGATGGAAGGGGCTACAAGGCCCCCTACCCGATCATCCGTCCATAGCGCCCCTCGGTCTCGTCGTAGTGTCGGCGCAGGCGAACCAGGGCGATCCTGAGCACGATCTTGCCCGACCGCGCCGACCAGCCCATGCGCCGCTCGGCGGTCTCGAGCCCCTCGAGGAAGCAGCAGACCCTCAGAACCATGTCGCCGAGCCCCGGGCCGAGGTCGGCCAGGGCCGCCGCGACGCGCTGGCGTGCTCCCTCGGGCCCGTTCCCGCCGCTTGACCCGAACTGCCCGCGATCCGAGCCTGCGGTCAGGAACCGGTCCCAGTTCTGCGCCGTCCGTGGCCCCATCTGCGCCAGTTCGAAATCTTCGCGCAGCCGCTCGCCGGCGGCGACAAGCTCGGGCGCGAGGAATGGCTTGCCGTCCTTCTCGCGCCGCCGCGCCAGCACGGCAAGCGGGCTTTCGGCCATGTTGTAGCGGATCCGGCGCGTCTGGCCCTCGTCCTCGACCTTGCGCTCGCCCCAGTCCCGGTGCTGTTCGCCGAAGCGCGACGGCGCCTCGGCAAAGCCGTCTCGGCTCGACTGGTCCTCGGCGAGAAGCCGTTTCAGCGCCGCGCGGCCTGCCGCGGTGATCTCGTAGGTCACCACCCTGCCGGTCTCGCCGCGGCGCTGGATCCAGTCCTGCAGCACGAAGGCCTGCGCCACCGCTCGGTCGAGCACCGCCGTGCGCGTCTGCCGCCCCTCGGACCCCTCGCGCAGCACCACTGCACGGTCGAGGTCTGACGCCAGGACAAGGCAGGCGCCGCTTTCGGACAGGCGCCTCAGGATGAGCCGCGCCTCGCGTTCGACCGTCGCCTGGTCCGGCGCGGGGGTTTTCTTTTTCAACAGGTTACGCGGCATTTCTACCATCAGTTCGCCCTCCGTGGCTGTTGTGGCTGACCGGGGGTCCTTGTCTGGAACCACCTCGATCGCGAGCCGCATCAGCGCCTCGTCGAACAAGGGATCGTCCCGCCTTGTCTCCATGCGGCGGATCTGCCTCTGCACGGTCGAGGCATGGCATCCCTCGCCGCGCGCGAGCTCGCGGATCGAAAGGCCGGCCTCGGTGTGCATCAGATAGCGGCGCGGCGCCTCCGGCACCCAATCCGGAAACCTCTCACGGATACCCGCGAGCTCCCCACCGCTAGACATTTTCTACCCCAGTGCAGCGTCAGTTGGTCCGTGCCGCAAAGCTCCGGGAACGTGGTTACCCGGGTGTTAACAAGCGCGACGATCCCGAGCATTCGCGCGATTCCATAAACTTCCCTGAAAGGTCCGAACGGTGGAACGGCGGCGACGCAACACCCGTCAAGGTTGCGCTATGACGGGTTCCGTCGATTGACCGGAGTGTTCTCAATGACTGATTATTCTCAGATCCTGGCACGGCTGAAACGGCCGCGCCTGCTCGTCCGGGCCGCCCATCACGGACTTTCCGAATACAACCGCAACAAGGATTTGCGCCGCCTTCTTAAGGGAAGTCCGCCGCCCCCCGCGGTCGCGGTCGAGCGGTTGATCGACGAGGAGGCCGAACTCGAGGAGGCGCGCCGGGGCAGCGGCGCGCCCTACTCGGTGACGCGCCATGTCGACGTCATGATCGCGATCCTTGCCGAGATGCGGCTGATCGGCCGGGCGACGCCCGTCTAGGGCGCGTCAGACGAACGCGTCGGGCATCTCGGACTTGCGGCGGGCGACGTAGTCGGCCAGGGCCTCGGCCATGCCCGGATCCATCGCCGGGGGCACATAGTCGGCCAGAAGACGCTTCACTCGCGCCGAGGCCAGCGCAACGGTGTCGCGCGCGCCCTCCTCGTCCCAGGTCTCGAAGGGCTTGTAGTCGAGCAGCTCGGTCCGCCAGAAGGCCGTCTTGAAGTTTGCCTGGGTGTGGGCGCAGCCGAGGTAATGGCCGCTCGGGCCCACCTCGCGCATCGCGCCCATGCCCTGGCCGTTCTCCGAGATGTCGACGCCCCCGGCGAGCCGGTGCAGGATGCCGAGCTGGTCGGCGTCCATCACGAACTTCTCGTAGGACGAGACAAGGCCGCCTTCCAGCCAGCCGCAGGCGTGCAGCATGAAGTTGACGCCCGAGAGAAGGCCCATGTTGAGCGAGTTGGCGGATTCGTAGGCTGCCTGCGCGTCGGGGAGTTTCGAGCCGCAGAAGGCGCCGGCCGAGCGGTAGGGAAGTCCCAGGCGCCGCACCAGCTGGCCCGTGCCGTAGGTGACGAGCGAGGCTTCGGGCGTCCCGAAGGTCGGCGCGCCCGAGGCCATGTCGGTCGAGGTCACGAAGGCCCCGGCGATGACCGGCGCGCCCTTGCGGATCAGCTGCGAGTAGGCGACGCCGACCAGCACCTCGGCCAGAACCTGCGTCCGCGTCCCC
>JBNLCA010000547.1:0-3949 GCA_050303575.1 Paracoccaceae bacterium | reverse complement strand
GCCGATATTCCGCCGTGTCTCTTCATGATTGCCGTGCGCCCGGCCTGGGTGAGGGTGAAGTCGGCCGACGGCACGGTGCTATTCGAAAAGACGCTCGAACCCGGCGAGAACTGGCAGGTTCCGGCGACAGAGGTGCCGCCGACGCTGCGCACCGGCAGCGGTGGCAATATCTATTTCATGGTCGAGGGCCAGACCTACGGACCGGTCGGCCAGAGCGGTGAGGTGGTCGATCGTATTTCTCTGACCGCCGCCAATGTGACCGAAAGCTACAAGTCGGCCGATCCCGGCGGCGATCCGGACCTCGCGGTCGCGGTCGCGCTTCTGCAGGCGACGCAGTAGTTGCCCCGCGCCCGGCGCGCGACTATCTAAGGCACGCAACTCACCCCGACAGTCGGAGCGGACATGTCGCTCAACCCCGTGCGCCCGTGGCGCAACATCTACCGCCGCAAATCGCGCCAGATCATGGTTGGAAACGTCCCTGTCGGGGGCGATGCGCCGATCTCCGTCCAGACCATGACCAACACCGACACGTCCGACGTGAAGGCGACCGTCGCGCAGGTGTTGCGCGCGGCCGACGTGGGCGCCGACATCGTGCGCGTCTCGACACCGGACGAGGCGTCAACCAAGGCGCTGAAGGAGATCGTCCGCGAAAGCCCGGTCCCCATCGTCGCCGACATCCACTTCCACTATCGCCGCGCCATCGAGGCGGCCGAGGCGGGGGCGGCGTGTCTCAGGATCAATCCCGGCAACATCGGCGACGACAAGCGGGTGAAGGAAGTGATCCGGGCGGCAAAGGACCACGGCTGTTCGATCCGGATCGGGGTGAACGCCGGGAGCCTGGAGCGCGATCTTCTGGAAAAGTACGGCGAGCCGTGCCCCGAAGCGATGGTCGAAAGCGGTCTTGATCACATCAAGCTGCTTCAGGACAACGACTTCCACGAGTTCAAGATCTCCTGCAAGGCGTCGGACGTGTTCCTGGCCGCTGCCGCCTACCAGGCGCTGGCCGAGGCGACGGACGCACCGATCCACCTCGGCATCACCGAGGCGGGCGGGCTGATGACCGGGACGGTGAAGTCGGCCATCGGGCTTGGCAACCTTCTGTGGATGGGAATCGGAGACACGATCCGCGTCAGCCTCTCTGCCGATCCGGTCGAGGAGGTTAAGGTCGGCTACGAGATCCTGAAGGGCCTTGGCCTACGCACCCGCGGCGTCCAGATCATCTCGTGCCCCTCCTGCGCGCGGCAGGGGTTCGACGTGATCAAGACAGTCGAGGCGCTTGAGAAGCGGCTTGAGCATATCAAGACGCCGATGTCCCTCAGCATCATCGGCTGCGTGGTCAACGGGCCGGGCGAGGCGTTGATGACCGACATCGGCTTCACCGGCGGCGGCAAGGATGCGGGCATGGTCTATCTGGCCGGCAAGCAGGCGCACAAGCTGTCGAACGAGCAGATGATCGACCATATCGTCGAACTGGTCGAGAAGCGCGCCGCCGAGATGGAGGCGGCGCCAGCGGCCGCCCCGGAAGCCGCCGAATAGTCAGCGCGCCCTGGCTTCCCGGATATAGCCGGCGATCGTGTCGGCCGGGATCGCACCACGGACCATCAGATGCGGCAGCACGAAGCTGGGCGTCTGGTCGAGCCCGAAGCGGCCGCCGAGAGCTAGGTTCGCGTCGATCCGCGCCTGCGTCTCGGGGGCGTCTTTCAGCTCCATCACCAGATCGGCGGGCAGGCCCATGCTTTCGGCATAGCGGTGCAGTGCCGCGTCCGAATAGCCGCCGCGCAGCACGAAGAGTTCGGAATGGACCAGGGCATACATCTCGGGGCTCGCCACCTCGGCCACCGCCAGTGCGAAGGCGGCGGCCTCGCGGCTTTCGGGCGTCAGGATCGGGTATTCCTTGATGACGATCCTGAGCATCGGATCGGCCTCGGCCAGCGCGATGATCTCGGGTTCCATCTCGGCGCAATAGGGACAGCGGTAGTCGGTGAACACCACCAGCGTCACGTCGCCCTCGGGATTGCCGAGGACCGGGTCGCCCTCGGCATGGAAGAGCTCGGGCGCTGCCTCGGACAGCATCGCCTTGTCGTTTGCCGCCGCCTCGTTCATCCGCTGGTTTTCGATGGCGGCGAGGGCTTCGTAGATGACGTAGGGATTCTCGAGCAGGTACTCGCGAACGGCCGTGCCGAACGCCTCCTTCTCGGCGGGCGTCATGTTCGACGGATCGAAGGCGAGCGCGGGGGTGGCCAGAAGCGCGACGAGCAGTACTAGCTTCCTCATCTGCGGCGCACCCCGGCGGCGTCGGCGGCGCGGAGGATATCCTGCGCGCGGTTCCAGCCGGGCGAGCCGCGCGGCAGAAGGTCGGCGGCGCGGCCGGCATGGACGGCGGCGTCAGCGAGCCGTCCGATCAGCGCGAACCGCTCGGCCGACGAGATCGAGGCCATGCCCGGATTGCCGGTCTTGGCATAGGCGGTGGCAAGGTCACGCAGGACGTTCGGGTTGCCGGTGTCGCGCGAGCGCGATCGTTCCAGAACGTTGAGCGCCTCGCGAAGCGCACCGGCCGAGCCCTCGACGACCAGAGCGCGGCCGAGGCCGGCGAGGATCAGGGGTTCGTTCGGAGCGAGCCGCACCGCGGCGCGGTAGGCGCCGATCGCCTCGCCGGGGCGGCGGTTTTCCAGGAGGATCCAGCCCAGCGTCTCACGGGCGTAGGGGTCGTTCGGGCGGGCGTTCACGAGCGCGGTCGCCGCCCGGATCGCCTCGGCCGGGCGCGGCATCCGGTGGTAGGCGACGGCCTGGCGCATCAGCCCGATGGCCGAGTTGTCGTTGCGGACATTGCGGATCGTGCGGCTCGGGTTCTCGATATAGGCGGCCAGCTTGCCCTTCAGCACAGCGAACCAGTAGTCGGAATTCTGGTTCGGAGCCGTGCGCCCGGCATAGGCCGCGGCAAAGCCCTCGACGGCGCGGATACGCTCGCGCGAGAGAGGATGCGAGATGGCGTAGGGGTCCTGGTTCGAGACGTTCAGCGCCTCCTGCCCGCGGAAGAGTTCAAGGACATCCTTGGCGCCGCTCGGGTCGATCCCGGCAGCGGCCATGTAGCGAATGCCCGACTGGTCGGCCGAGGCTTCCTCGGCGCGGGTGTGGGCGAGGAAGATGCGCATCGCGGTGTTTTGAGTCCCGATCGCGACTGGGGCGGCGACCCTGCCATTCCCCGAGACAGCGGCCGCCGCTGCGAGGACGAGGCCGAGCCCGGCCGCCGTCCGCGCCGAGGCGGCATTGATCGAGCGGCGGGCGAGGTGGCCGTTCGTGATGTGCGCGATCTCGTGCGCGAGGACGGCCTGCAACTCCTCGGCCCGGTCGAGCCGCAGGAGGAGGCCGGTCGTCACGAAGATATGCTGCGGATCGGCGACGAAGGCATTCATGTGCCGGTCCTCGATCAGCCAGATATTGACGGAACCGCCGTTCAGCCCTGCAGCGCCGAAAAGCGGGCGCGCCAACTCGCGCAGCGCGCGCTCGGATTCGGCATCGCGCAGGATGCCCTGCGCCGTGGCCGGCAGCGCCAGGAAGAGCGTCGCCATCAGCGCCAGAATTACCCGTGTCATTGACCTTCGCCCCGTCGATTGCTTGAACACCTGCACCTTACGGAGGCAGGCATGAAAGTATCAAGGCGCAGCGCGGTCGATCCTTTCATCGTGATGGACGTGATGGAGGCAGCGCGCGCCGCAGAGGCGGCGGGGCGGCACATCATCCACATGGAGGTCGGCCAGCCCGGCACACCGGCCCCGGCCCTTGCCAGGAAGGCGCTCGCCGAGGCGATGGAGGCGGATGCGCTGGGCTACACGGTGGCGCTGGGCCTGCCGGCGCTGAGGGCGCGGATTGCGCGGCTTTACGCCGACTGGTACGGCGTCGATCTCGATCCCGCGCGGGTGATCGTCACGGCCGGCTCCTCGGGGGCCTT
>JBNLCA010000546.1:0-2888 GCA_050303575.1 Paracoccaceae bacterium | reverse complement strand
GCCACAGGAGAGACACACGTTATGCGTGTGTCGGCGGTAATTGCGCCACGCGCGGCCGGAAATCGGGCAGTTTGCCGCCGGAGCGGGCATTGGTGCACCGCAGGATGTTGCAACTGCAGAAAGTTCTGCGAGTCTGGGTGTGAATCACGCCGGTGACCTGCCCCCGAGGCCCGCCACCTGAGAGGCCGCCACATGATCCGCACCCTGCACCGTTCAGCCTTCTGCCTCGCCCTCCTCGGGCAGGTCGCCCTTGCGCAGGACGAGTCGCAGGCCGGGGACGCCGGCGAGGAAGCAACCGAACCCGCCGGCAACGGATCTTTCTTCGACGATTTCGACCGGTTCTCGTCGCAGCGCTGGACAGTCTCGGACGGCTGGTCGAACGGCGAGCATCAGAACTGCGTCTGGTCCGAGCAGAACGTCGTGCGTGCGGCCGGCAACCTGCGCGTCACCTTCCGGCCCGAACCCTACGGCGACCGCGACTATTCGTGCGGCGAGGTGCAGACGACCGCGCTCTACGGCTACGGCACGTTCGAAGCGCGACTGAAGACACCGCGCGGCACCGGGCTCAACGCCGCGTTCTTCACCTATGTCGGCCCGCAACAGGATAGCCCGCATGACGAGATCGATTTCGAGATCCTCCTTCGCGATCCCGGCAGCGTCGATGTCGGGGCGTACATCTCGGGCGCGGCCCGGCACGGCCACACGTCCCTCCTGCCCGCCGACGCGGACGCCGACTTCCACACCTATGCGATCGTCTGGGAACCCAACCAGATCCGCTGGTACGTCGACGGCACGCTCCTCAGACGGGCCGTCGGCCAGGTCCCGAGCCATCCGCAGAAGATGATGTTCAGCCTCTGGGGTTCGGACACGCTGGTCGACTGGATGGGCAGCTTCATCCCGCCGCGACGGCCGATCCACATGGATATCGACTGGGCCGCCTACACGGCGCTGGGCGAGGACTGCCAGTTCGAAGGGTCGATCCTCTGCACGATCGGCAGATGAGGGCGCCCGGGGCCAGCCCTGCGCGCATCGTCGAGGTCTCGCCCAACGCGATCCTGGCGATGCTGGCGATGTCCGGCCTCGCCTTCGTGCCCTGGATCGGCGCGCCGGGGGTCATGGCGTTCCTCGCGGCGGGGATGCTCCTTTATCTGCGCCAGCCGGCGCTGATCGTGCCCGAGACGCTGCGCTACTGGTGGATCCTGACGGTGCCGGCCGTCTGCCTGCTCACCGTCTTCTGGTCGGACTACCCGGCGCAGACGGTGCGGTTCAGCCTCCAGCTCGGCGTCACCTTCGCCATCGCCGTCGCCATCGGCAACCGCGTCTCGCCGGACGATTTCTTCCGTCTTCTCTGTCTTCCGTTCGGGCTTGCCATGGTGGCGAGCCTTCTGGCCGGCAATTCGCGCTCGGACGGCGTGTGGCTCGGCATCTTCGTCTCGAAGAACGCCTTCGCGGCGGCGGCCTCGACCTTCACGCTCCTGGCGGCGGCTTTGGTCTTCGCGGCAGGCCAGCGGACGTCGGTGCGGATCGCCGCGCTGGTGGCGGCGGGTCTCGGCGCGTTCCTGATGCTGAAGGCGCAGTCGACCGGGACGCTGGCGCTGACCGCGCTTGCCTGCGCGATGGCGCCGTTCTTTCCGCTGATGCGCCGGATGAGCCCGCGCGGCCGGGGCGCAGTGCTTGTCTTCACGCTTCTTGGACTGTTGCTCGCCGCGGTGGTTCTGCTTCTCTTCCGCGATGCGCTCATGGCGTATGCGCTTCAGACGACGGGGAAGGACCCGACTCTGACCGGCCGCACCGATCTCTGGCACCGGGCCTTCTCGCTGATCGCGGCGCGGCCCTTCGGCGTCGGCTACGGCGCCTTCTGGGTGCCGGGCAATCCGGAGGCCGAGTACATCTGGGACATGTTCAACATCCAGGCGCGGCCGGGCTTCAACTTCCACAACACCTACATCTCGAACGCTGTCGAGGTCGGGCCGCTGGGCGTGATCCCGCAAGTCGCCGTCCTCGGGGCGGCGCTTGCCCTATCGGTGCGCCGCGCCTTCGCGGGGGCGAGCGCGGCCGCGATCTTCGGCGCGATCTTCATGGTCGAGCTCGTCGCACAGAGCCTGATCGAGGTCGTCGCCTTCAGCCAGTTCAGCCCGCGCAGCGTGATCGTCATTGTCCTTGCCGTACACGGATTCGTCGCGCCTGCTTTCAGGCACTGAGCCGAGCGCGCGCGGCTTTCGGTGGCCTCGCTTCGCTCGGCAGAAAGGGGGCTGTCTGCCCCCTCTTGAGCCTGCGGCTCAATTCACCCCCGAGAATATTTGAGAACCAAAAGAGACGAAGGGATCGTCAACTCTTCGGAGCGGTCAAGATACTCCGGCGGAGTTGCCGAAGGCGAGAGGAGCAGAGCGCCCCCGCCAAGCGCAGTAACGCCACTGAAAGCTCCGCGCAGAGCCGAGGGCATGGCCGAAGCCGCCTACTCCGCCGCTGTGCGGACCGGGGCCGTGCGACGCCGAAGGTAGTCATCGAGCGCCGCCATGGCGCGCGCGGTGGCACGCTCGATCTCGAAGTCGGACGAGAGCTGCGGTTCACTCTCGGCCAGCCGCTCGAGCGTGCGCGCGGCGCGGTGGGCCATCACGTGGTTCCCGGGCGCGCCGAGGGGGCCGTCCATCAGCATCCGTGAGCGCCGGCCGCGCGCGTCCATGCCGGAGACCGCGGCCCAGGCCTCGCGCAGGTTCGAGGCGGGAAGCGGCTGCATCCGCAGCCCGATCCCCAGCGCGCCGGCCCAGTCCTCCCATTTCATCCGGTGCGCGGGCGCGATCGGCCGCATCGCGACCCAGGGCGTCCGCAAGGCATCCGCCACGATCGCGCCGTGCATCGCCTCGGTCACCACGACCGACGCGCCGCGG
>JBNLCA010000545.1:0-6408 GCA_050303575.1 Paracoccaceae bacterium | reverse complement strand
AAGGGCAAGGGAGGCCAGAGTGTCAGGGTTAGCAACGATGCCAAGCACAAGCGCGACAAACAAAGCCGAATAGCTGCCGATGAGGACCGCGACGAACCATCCCGCGACGCCGTTGCGAAGCGTGCGAAGAAAGACCGGGATCGCGATAATCAAGGCAAACGGGCTGAGCACAAACGACAAACCAGTCAAGGACATGGACCGCACAACTCCTGTCAGGATCGGTCCAAGGAGCGGACTCGACCGTTCCATTTGATCCAAGGAGACCGGCAGCATCGGCAGCAGCACGTAGGTGACCAAGAGCGCGAGCGCCGGAAAAAGGACGACGCTGAAGAAGATTCCGCCAGCATGAGCCCGGAGCCCTGCCGCCCGGTGCCCGTCCTTCACTGTCCAGATCGCCCTCAAGCCGCCGACCCGCCCACCGTCAGTCCGCCGATCAGGAGTGTCGGCTGGCCGACGCCAACCGGCACCCATTGCCCGGCCTTGCCGCAGTTGCCGATGCCGGGGTCGAGCTTCATGTCGTTGCCGATGGCGCGGATGTGGCGCAGCGAGGTCGGGCCGTCGCCGATCAGCGTCGCGCCCTTGACCGCCGCGCCGACCTTGCCGTTCCGGACCCGGTAGGCCTCGGTGCAGGAGAACACGAACTTGCCGTTCGTGATGTCGACCTGCCCGCCGCCGAAGCCGACCGCATAGATACCGTCCTTCAGCGAGGCGACAATGCCCTCGGGCTCGTCGTTGCCGGCCAGCATGTAGGTGTTGGTCATTCGCGGCATCGGCGCGTGGGCGAAGCTTTCGCGGCGTCCGTTGCCGGTGGCCTTCACCCCCATCAGCCGGGCGTTCTGCCGGTCCTGCATGTAGCCCACGAGCACCCCGTCCTCGATCAGGACGTTCTTGCCCGAGGGCGTCCCCTCGTCGTCGATGGTGATCGAGCCGCGCCGGTCGGGGATCGTGCCGTCATCCAGCACCGTGACCCCCCTGGCGGCGACCTGCTGGCCCATCAGTCCGGCGAAGGCCGAGGTCTGCTTGCGGTTGAAGTCGCCTTCCAGCCCGTGTCCGATGGCCTCGTGCAGCAGGATGCCCGGCCAGCCGGGGCCGAGGACGACGTCCATCACCCCGGCCGGGGCGGCTTCGGCGCCGAGGTTGACCAGGGCGATCCTCAGGGCCTCACGGATCTGGGCCTGCCAGTAATCGGGCGTCATCAGCGCCTCGAGCCCGTGCCGCCCGCCGCCGCCGGTGCCGCCCTGCTCGCGCCGGCCATTCTCCTCGACGATGACCGAGACGTTGAGCCGGGCCATCGGGCGGGTGTCGAGCACGCGCAGCCCCTCGGGCCGCAGGATCTCGACCTCCTGGTGCGAGGCGGCGATGGTGGCCGAGACCTGCACGACGCGCGGATCGAGCGCGCGGGCAAAGGCGTCGATCTCGCGCAACGTGTCCAGCTTGGCGGCGAAGGGCGACCCCGAGATCGGGTCAGCATCGCCATAAAGCCTTGAATTCGTGGCCAAAGGCGGCACGGCGAGGGTTCCGCCGCCGTCGCCCACAGCCAGCCGGGCGGTATCGGCGGCCCGGATCAGTGCCTTCTCCGAGATTTCCGTCGAATGCGCGTATCCCGCCGTCTCGCCCCGGACAGCGCGCAGGCCGAACCCCTCGGAGGCGTCGTAGCTGGCAGTCTTCACCCGTCCGTCGTCGAAATGCAGCACCTCGGCACGCTTGCGTTCCAGGAACAGCTCGCCATCGTCGGCGCCCGCGGTGGCGTCGCGCAGGACGGCGAGGGCGCGGTCGGGGTCGAGATGGGTCTCAAACGGGCGGAACGTCTCGGCTGGCATGGGATCTCCGCTGTCTCCGGCGGCCCGTAAAAAGGGCTTGAGGCGGCCGTATGACGCAATAGGTTTCGCTTGTCCTTCAGCCCGCAATATGGTTTTCAGCGGCACGGGATACAACGGGGAACCGCCCAGGCGGGTCCGGGACGCTGGCCAGGTGGCCCGTCCGCGAAACTAAGGATGGAAGATGCGACTTCTTGCCAGGATTTCCGCAAGCCTCACCGCCGCCACGCTGATGGCGGGCACCGCGATCGCCCAGACCCTGCCGCAGGGACTTCCGGTCCTCGGCGCGCCCAGACAGGCCGGGTACGAGCTGCAACCGGCGGCGACGAGCCTGAAGGAAGGCATCCACTGGCTCGACAACTTCCTGCTGATCATCATCAGCGCGATCTGCGCCTTCGTGCTGCTGCTGATCCTGATCGTGATCGTGCGCTACAACAGCCGCTCGAACCCGACGCCCGCGACCTTCACCCACAACTCGCCGGTCGAGGTCGCCTGGACGGTCATCCCGATCATCATCCTGGTCTTCATCGGGGCGTTCTCGTTGCCGCAGCTTTTCGCGCAGCAGGTGATGCCGCAGGCCGACGTGGTCATCAAGGCGACGGGCAACCAGTGGTTCTGGAGCTACGAGTACCCCGAGGAAGACGATATCAGCTTCTCGAGCTTCCTTCTGCCCAAGGAAGAGCTCGCTGCGCACGGCTATTCGGACGATCTCTACCTTCTGGCCACCGACACCGCGGTCGTGGTGCCGACCGGCCAGAAGATCCTGATGCAGGTGACCGGCGCGGACGTGATCCACTCGTGGACGATCCCGGCTTTCGGCGTGAAGCAGGACGCCGTTCCGGGCCGCCTGGCCGAACTGTGGTTCGAGGTCGAGCCCGGCATGGAAGGCATCTACTTCGGCCAGTGCTCCGAGCTGTGCGGCAAGGACCATGCCTACATGCCGATCACTGTCTACGCGGTGACCCCGGAAGACTACCAGATCTGGCTCGGCAGCATGAAGACCGCCTCGGCCGACGCGCCCGCCTCGCCGGTGCGCGTGGCCGCGAGCGAATGAGTTCGGGCGGGGGCCTTCGGGCTCCCGCGTTTCGAGGACGGCAATGACGGACGTTTCCGCCAGTCTCACCCCCCGTGACGCCGGTTTCGGCGACTACGTGCAGCTTCTCAAGCCGCGCGTGATGTCGCTGGTCGTCTTCACCGCAGCGGTCGGGCTTCTGGCCGCGCCGGGCTCGATCCACCCGTTCCTCGCCTTCTGCGCCATCCTCTTCATCGCGCTCGGGGGCGGTGCCTCGGGCGCGCTGAACATGTGGTGGGACGCCGACATCGACGCCGTGATGCGCCGCACCGCCCGCCGGCCGGTGCCCGGCGGCCGGATCGAGGCGGGCGAGGCATTGGGTCTCGGCGTCGGGCTTTCGGGCCTTGCCGTCGTGATGCTGGGTCTGGCGACCAACATGCTGGCCGCCGGGCTGCTGGCTTTCACCATCTTCTTCTACGTCGTCATCTACACGATGTGGCTCAAACGCTCGACGCCGCAGAACATCGTCATCGGCGGCGCCGCCGGTGCCTTCCCGCCGATGATCGGCTGGACCGCCGCGACCGGTTCGGTCAGCGTCGAATCCCTTTTGATGTTCGCGCTGATCTTCCTCTGGACGCCGCCGCACTTCTGGGCGCTGGCGCTCTTCATGAAGGACGACTATTCGCGCGCCGGGGTGCCGATGCTGACGGTGACGCACGGCCGCAAGGCGACGCGCGCGCATATCCTCGGCTATTCGGCGATCCTCGCCATCTTCGCGCTGGGCACCGGGTTCACCGCGCTCGGCGGGCCGGCCTACCTGGCCGCGGCGGTGGTCCTGAACGCGATGCTGCTTGTCGGCGCGGTCCGTATCTGGCGCCGCGACGAGGCTGCCGCCGAGGCCGATCACTATGCCGTCGAGAAGCGCTTCTTCCGCTTCTCGCTGGTCTATCTCTTCCTGCATTTCGTGGCGATCCTGGCCGATGTCGCGCTGAAGGGGGCGTTCTGATGGCGCTGGGCCGCGAGCACGAGCTGCACCGACGCCGCTTCGGGCGGAACATGGGGCTGCTGGCGGCGCTCGCCGGGCTTGTCGCGATCGTCTTTGGCATGACCGTCGTCAAGATCTCGAACGGCGGTCTGATGGAAGGCTACGACCACGCGCCGCAGACCTCGGCCCTGCCGGTGACGGAGCCGCGCCCATGAAGAGCTGGTACCGCTCGCTTTCGGAAAACGGCCGCACCGCGGTCTCGATGCTGGCCGTCGTCTTCATCATGGGCTCGCTCGGTTTTGCCTCGGTGCCGCTGTACGACCTCTTTTGCCGGGTGACGGGATTCGGCGGCACCACATCGGTCGGCACCGGCGAGGGGATCGCCGTCCTCGACCGGACCGTCAAGATCCGCTTCGACGCCTCGCTCGAGGCCGGGATGCCGTGGGAGTTCAAGCCGGTCCAGCGCGACATGGAGGTCCGCATCGGCGAAGTCGGCCTCGCCTTCTACGAGGCCTACAACCCCACCGGCCGCACCATCGGCGGCACCGCCAGCTACAACGTCCAGCCCTACGCGGCGGGCGGCTACTTCACCAAGATCGACTGCTTCTGCTTCACTGAACAGGTCCTCGCCCCCGGCGAACGGATCGAGATGCCTGTGACCTTCTACGTCGACCCCGAGATCATGGACGACGAGGAAGGAAAGTTCGTGAAGGAGATCACGCTGTCCTATACATTCCACGAAACCGAGCTGCCGGAGCCCGCCCCCGAGGCGGACCAGGCCGCGACCTACTGACGCCCGAGGGAGAGCACATGGCCCACGCGAAGGAACACGACTACCACATCCTGCATCCGTCGATCTGGCCGTTCGTCGGCGCCGTCAGCGCCTTCGTGATGCTGTCGGGCGCGGTCATCTGGATGCACGGCTCAGGCCCTTGGATGGCGCTGATCGGCCTTGTCGGCGTGCTTTACACGATGTTCTCGTGGTGGTCCGAGGTGATCGACGAAAGCCAAATCGGCGACCACACACCGGTGGTGCGGATCGGTCTGCGCTACGGCTTCATCATGTTCATCATGTCCGAGGTGATGTTCTTCGCCGCCTGGTTCTGGAGCTTCTTCAAGCCTGCGCTCTACCCGATGTACACCTATCCGGGAACGGATTACGTCAAGCCCGAGTTCTACCATGTCGATGTGTTCCACATCCCGCTGATCAACACGCTGATCCTGCTCCTGTCGGGCTGCGCAGTGACCTGGGCGCACCACGCGCTGGTCCACGGCGGGTCGCGCAAGGACGTGGCGAACGGTCTGATCATCGCGGTCGTGCTCGGCATCTTCTTCACCGCGCTCCAGGCCTACGAGTACCACTATCTCATCGTCACCCAGGACTGGACCTTCGGCCAGAACGAGTTCTTCTCGGCCTTCTTCATGGCGACGGGTTTCCACGGGATGCACGTCATCATCGGGACGATCTTCCTCTTCATCTGCTGGCTCAGGGTCCGCAAGGGGCACTTCACCGCCGAGCAGCATATCGGCTTCGAGGCGGCGGCCTGGTACTGGCACTTCGTCGACGTCGTCTGGCTCTTCCTGTTCGCCGCCGTCTACATCTGGGGCATCGGGTTCTGATCCCGTCCCCATCGTTGAACCGGACGCGGGGGCCTTGCTCCCGCGTTCTCGTTTGAGGGCCCCATGCGGCGTCTGATCTTTCCCCTGATCCTTGGCCTCGGCGGCGCCGCGATCCTTGTCATGCTCGGCCTGTGGCAATTCGACAGGCTTGGCCAGAAGACGGCGCTCCTCATGGCAATTTCGGACCGCATTCACGACGCACCGGTTCCGCTTCCTGTTGCGCCCGCACCCGAAACCGACCGCTATCTCGCCGTCGCGGTCGAGGGCAGCTACCTTCCCGGCGAGATCCTTGTGCTCACGGGCATGAAGGATGTGGGGCCGGGCTTCGAGGTCATCGCGCCTTTCGAGACCTTGGACGGCCGCAGGATCCTGGTCGACCGTGGCTTTGTGCCGGAGACGAGGAAATCAGACGAGCGCCCGCCGGTGACGGGCCGTCTGGTCGGCAATCTGCAATGGCCGCGCGAGGCCGACAGTTTCACGCCCGAGCCGGACCGCGCCACGGGTCTCTGGTTCGCCCGCGACGTGCCCGCGATGGCCGAGGCCCTGGGGACCGAGCCGGTGCTCCTCGTTCTGCGCGAAACGTCGGAAACCGACCCCGTGGTGACGCCCCGGCCGGTGACGACCGAGGGGATTCCGAACGACCACCTTCAGTACATGATCACCTGGTTCAGCCTGGCCGTGGTCTGGCTGGGGATGACAGCGTACATGATCCGGCGTATCAGGCGGCCGGCAGACTGAGGGGCGGGCGGATGCGTTACATTTCCACGAGGGGCGAGGCCCCGGAGCTCGGTTTCGAGGAAGCCATGCTGACCGGCCTCGCCCGCGACGGCGGGCTTTACGTGCCGGCCGAGGTGCCGACCATGACGGCGGACGAGATCGCCGCGCTGGCGGGTCTGAGTTACGAAGACGCCGCCTTTCTCGTCATGCGGCCCTTTATCGGCGACACGTTCTCGGACGCCGACCGTCAGGGCTGT
>JBNLCA010000544.1:0-3340 GCA_050303575.1 Paracoccaceae bacterium | reverse complement strand
GAAGGCCGGGCGCCCCTCGATCAGGCGGGCGAAATAGGCGTCCTCGTCCGCTCCGAAGAGGAACGCGGCGTGGTCGTACCAGACGAAGGGCTGCGCCGGGTGGGCACCGGAATAGTAGAGCGGGATCACCGAGGCGCGCATGGGCAGGACCGCGCGGTCGCCGATGGCCTCGGCGAGGGGCGCGTAGGCGGCGGCGAGGTCGGGCGCGCGCTGGACCTGGAGGGCAAGCTTGACGACCTTGCCCAGGTAGAACGCGGCGAGGAGCGCGATGCCGATGCGGGCAAGGGCGCCGAGGCGTACCCCCGACCAGTCGATGGCGAAGAGCACAAGCACGGCCGGGGCGGTCGCGAGGTAGAGGTAGTGCGGGAAGAACTTGCCCGAAGCGAGGAACGAGACGGTGGCGGCGAGCGTGACGAGGCCGAGGCTGCGCGCCACGGGGCGAAGGCCGGGCCGGGTCGGCACGGGCAGGAACGCGGCCAGCGCGATCAGGCACGCACCGGCGGCGATGGTCAGGAAGGTAGCATCCGGCGGCAGCGCCTCGCCCACGTAGCCCGTCAGGAACTTCCATTGCAGGTCGAAGTAGAGGGCGAGGTCCATCCCGGCCAGCGCGAGCAGGCCAAGAAGCACGGCCATCATTGCGGCGCAGAGGACGGCGAGCGTGGCCGTGCGGCGGGCGAAGACGCCGGGCGAGGGTGCGCCGGTCCAGAGCGCGTGAAGGATCGCCGGGGCGAGGACCGGGCCGGCGATGTAGTTGACGTTGAACGCCGCCGTCGCGGCCAGCGCGGCAAGGATCAGGCGGGGCACCTTCGCGTGGAGGGCCGCGAGGGCGACGAGCGCGAGAAGGATGACGAAGACCTCGGTATTGCCCGAAAGGACCTTGCCGAGGTCGGCGGCGACGAAAAGCGCGAAGAGGAGCGCGAGATAGGGCACGCCGCCCGCGAGGCGGCGCGCGACGAGCGCGCTCAGCGCCAGGAGCGGCAGCGCGAGAAGGGTGAAGGGGTTGCTCCACGGCACGGACGCGAGCGGACCGTAGAGAACGTAGGTCAGGACAGGCTTGTGATCGAAGACCGCGCCATAGGGCAGGATGCCGTCCTGCCAGAGCGCGCGCCCCGCCATCGCGTAGATCAGCGTGTCATGGTCGAGAAACGGATGCCGGAGCGGGTCGAGCACAACCACGCCAAGCGCAACGAGGATCAGGGCGACCCGGAAGCTTCGGCTGGCGAGAAGGTCCTCTGACGTCACGGGGCGCGGGCTCGTCCTGTCGGTTTTCACTGCACCTACACGTTTTCCGCGCCCGGCGCGAGGCTTGGCCGGCAGCCCGGCGCGAGGCTTGGCCGGCACCGTTGACCTTGGCCGGGACGCGCTAGATCAAGTGCGGACGAGCGGCGGGGCGCATGGAAAAGACACCGATCATACTGTGGTTCCGGCGCGATCTGCGCCTGTCGGATCACCCGGCCCTCGATGCCGCGGCGCGCAAGGGGCGGCCGGTCATCCCGGTGTTCCTGCTCGACGAGGTGGTCGAGGCTCAAGGCGCGGCGCCCAAGTTCCGGCTGGGCCTGTCGGTCGAGGCGCTGGGCAAGGCGTTGGCTGAAGCCGGGTCCAGGCTGGTGCTCAGGCGGGGCGAGGCGCTCGCGACGCTCAGGGCGCTGGTTGCAGAGGCCGGTGCGGGCGCGGTCTGGTGGTCGCGGCTTCACGATCCGGCGTCGCGCAAGCGCGACGAGGCGGTGAAGGCGGGGCTGAAGGCGGACGGGATCGAGGCACGGAGCTTTCCCGGCCACGTCCTCTTCGAACCCTGGACGGTCGAGACCGGGCAGGGCGGCTATTACAAGGTCTATACGCCCTTCTGGAAGGCCGTGCGGGGCCGTGACGTCGGGGATGCTCTGGCGGCGCCCGGCCGGCTGGCCGCGCCGGACGCGTGGCCGGCATCTGACCAGCTGGAGGACTGGGACCTCGGCGGGGCGATGCAGCGCGGCGCGGCGGTGGTCGCGCCGCACCAGACCGTCGGCGAGGCGGCGGCGCGCGGGCGGCTGGTCGCTTTCGTGGCGCACAAGATCGACCGTTATGGCGAGTTCAGGGACTTTCCGGCCGAGAAAGTGACCTCGGGCCTTTCGGAGAACCTGACCTACGGCGAGATCTCGGCCCGGAGTTGCTGGCTTGCCGGTCTGCGGGCGCGCGAGGAGGGCAAGCGCGGGGCCGACAAGTTCCTGTCGGAACTGGCGTGGCGCGAATTCGCGTACCACCTGATCCACCACACGCCGCACATCGTATCAGAAGGGTGGCGCGAGGACTGGCGCGACTTCCCGTGGCAGCGGGAGGCGCCGGACCGCTGGATCCGCGCCCGGACGGGAGTGCCGATCGTGGATGCGGGGCTGCGCGAGATGTTCGTGACCGGGACGATGCACAACCGCGTGCGGATGATCGTCGCGTCATACCTGACCAAGCACCTGATGACGGATTGGCGCGCGGGCCTCAGGTGGTTCGAGGACTGCCTGACCGACTGGGATCCGGCGTCGAACGCGATGGGCTGGCAGTGGGTGGCGGGCTCGGGCCCGGACGCGGCGCCCTTCTTCCGCATCTTCAACCCCGAGACGCAGGCCGAGAAATTCGATCCGGACGGCACCTACCGCCAGCGATGGCTCGCCGAGGGCGCGGCGCGGCCGTCGGCGACGGCGCTGAGCTACTTCGACGCCGTCCCGGCAGGCTGGGGCCTGTCGCCGGACGACGCCTATCCCGATCCGATGGTCGGGCTGAAGGAAGGGCGCGAGCGTGCCCTTGCGGCCTACGAGGAACGCTAGCGCCTGCCGCGCGTCACGCATCCGTTGCGTGCCCGCGGCCAATCTGTCTAACTTCGCGAACGGGGGACGGGGATGGAACCACTGACATCGACGAGCGGCCAGACGGGCCTGCCGCGCTATTTCGTGCAGGTCTTCGGGATGGCGCAGGGGCTGGAGCACGGCCGGCTGGATTTCACTCTGCCGGATGCGCGGCGGTTCCGGATCGAGGGCGCAAAGCCCGGACCGGTGGCGGAGATCGAAATCCATGATACCGACCTCTTCGCCCGTCTGATCCGCGAGGGCGACCTCGGTTTCTGTGACGCCTATCTCGAGGGGGGCTGGTCGACGCCCGACCTTCAGGCCTTCATGGACCTGATCCATGCCGGCAACGAAGGCGTCTATGACGGCTTTCCCGGCATGCGCTTCGTGAGGCTCTACGAGCAGCTGCGCCACTGGCTGAGGACCAACAGCCGCCACCAGGCCAGGCGCAACATCGCCCATCACTACGACCTGGGGAACGATTTCTACCGGCTGTGGCTCGACGAGACGATGACCTATTCCTCGGC
>JBNLCA010000543.1:0-8808 GCA_050303575.1 Paracoccaceae bacterium | reverse complement strand
ACGGCGGTCTCGCCGGGCGCGATGTCGATCCCGTCCAGCGGGCGCATCGTCGCGACGCCGTTGGCATCGGTCTCGCTGATATGAAGCTCGGCCTTGGCGGCGGCCGGCGTCTCGACCGCGATCAGCCGGTCGGGCGTTTCGCCGTGGTTGGTGATCGCCATGTAGCCGCCGGCTGTGAGGCCCCGGCCCGGGGGCTTCGGTATCGAGGGATGGATGATCTCGAGGTCGCCGGCCTCGATCTCGTGCGCGGGAAGCGCGGTGGCGAGGATGAGTGCGGAAAGGAGCGTGGGAAACAGTCGCATGATGTGATCCGTTGTCATGATGCGCCCGCGCAGACGGCGGGCTGGTCCGGGTGTCGACGGTCGGCCGCTCAGGCCGTGACGGAGAGCGGCGGACCGCGCGCCGGCGGGCTTGCCGGCCGGGACTGTGGAGCATCAGTGCGCCGGACGGGCGCCGCGTCTGCCGGACGGACCGTTACGTCGGCGAGAACCCACTCGACGGGCGGCGCGTCGATCAGCGACTTGGCCAGCGTACAGGCCGGGCAGGGGCGGTGCGCCCCGTCGGTGTTGTCGTCGCCACCGGGCCCGCAGAGCTCGTCCAGCGTGCCGCCGAGTGCAAGGTAGGCGACAAGCGCTGCATCGCCGGACGCCGCGCTGACCGGGCGGTGCGCGGTGCTGAGAAAAAGCAGGGCGACCGCCGCGATGAACGCGACGAGCGGCCCAAGCTTACCTGTCCGGCTTCGGATCATGGCGCCACCTAACGCCAAGCGCCGGCGGGCCTCAAGGCCTGTTCCGCAGCGGGTCGCCATTTAGCCGGTCTTAAGACCTCTTCTCCTAAGGTCCTGCCGATGCAGCTGGGGCGGCCCGTCGGCCGCCGGAGTATGGGAGAGCCTGTCATGAAGATTTGCCTGAGCGCCGCCGCGTGCCTTGTCGCCCTGAGCCTGCCCGCCGCAGCCCAGGACTATGAAGGCGCGATGCGGTCCTATCTCGAGGCCCACATCCAGAACTGGGCGAACGATCCGACGCTGGTCGAGGCGATTCGCACGCAGAATGGCCGGACTGCCGGACTGTCCCAGGCCGAGATCGACGGTCTCGACAGTACCTGGCGCGCCGAGGTCGGAACCGCTGCGACCCCGACGATCTCGCCGATCCTCGAGAATGCCGCGTCGGACTTCCTGCGCAAGCGCGTCGACGAGTCGGAAGGCATCATCACCGAGGCCTTCATCATGGACGCGCGGGGCCTGAACGTGGCCGCCAGCGCCGTCACCTCGGACTACTGGCAGGGCGACGAGGAGAAGTTCACCATGACCTACCCGCAAGGCGCGGGCGCGGTCCATTTCGGCGAGATCGAGTTCGACGAGTCGAGCCAGACCTACCAGGGCCAGGTGTCCGTGCCGATCATCGACGTCGCCACCAACGAGGTCGTCGGCGCACTGACCGTAGGTTTGAACGCCGAAGCCCTGTTCTAGGGCATCTCGGGCGGCGCCGTTCGGGTGCCGCCCCGCGCAAACGCATGGAAGGAATCGGCGGAATGAGGTCGGCAAGGCAGCCTTCGCGTCGCGGCTTCGCGCTGCGCTCGGTCTTCGTTCGGATCGCAATATTGCTGGCCTTCAGCACCGCCATCGTCGCGGCGACGCTCGAGTTCCTGGCGCTACGAGGCGCGTTCGAGCAGGGCGCGCGCAGCGTCGCGATCCGTGCCTCGGAGGTGACGCAGTTCGTCGCTGACCAGTCCGGCGGCGCGCTGAAGTTCGGCAAGACGGACGGGCTGGACGTGCTCTTCGCGCGCGCTCTCGAGGGATCGCATGGCGATGCGGTGGCCGTCTCGGCCTTCAATCTCGATGGCGAGCAGGTCTATGCCGCCGGCGAGTTCGCGGGTGACCCGGCCAACCCAGATCTCTGGTCCGAGGCCATCGCCTCGGGCGACGAGATCCGCTCGGCCGACGGCATGTCGATCGCCGTGCCGGTGCGGTTCGGCAATGACAATGCCATTGTCGGCGCAGTCGCGATGGAATGGACGCTCGGGAACGTCCGCGCGGACCTGCGTGAGGCGCAGGTCGTGGCGATCGTTACTGCGGTCCTGCTGCTTGTCGCCACGCTTGGCCTTTCGATCTTCGTTCTCAGCCGGTCGGTCACCAGGCCGCTCCTCGCCGTCGGCCAGGCGATGGAGGCCGTGTCGCGCGGTGACTACCGGATCAGCGTGCCCGCGACCGGGCGCAAGGACGAGATCGGGCGGATCGCCGCGACGCTGGAAGAGTTCCGCGGATCGCTCGCCCTTGCCGAGGCGGCGACCCGGGAGAGCGTCTTCAAGGGTGCCGGGTTCGAAGGGTCCTCGGCAGCGCTCCTGATGGCGGATACCGAGTTCCGGGTGACCTACGTCAACGCGGCGTTCCGCACGCTGCTGGAGGCGTCCGCACCGGTCCTGAGAACAGTCGGCGGCCCGTCGCCAGAGACGATCATCGGCGCCGACCTAGACATCTTCCGTGCCCTGGAGGCGCCGGTGAAGGCCGGGTTCTCGGACCCGGCGAACCTGCCCCACCGCAGCGAGGTTCGCGTCGCGGCGCATTATTTCTCGCTCGACGTGAACGCCGTGCGCGATCCGTCCGGCGCGCTCGTCGGCTATGTTGCGGAATGGAAGGACATCACCGCCGAGCACCGCAATGCAGCGATCCTGTCGGCGCTCGACGCGAACCAGGCGCTGGTCGAGCTGACCCCCGACGGTCGGATCGCAAGTGCAAACGAGAATTTCTGCACCATCAGCGGCCGCCAGATCGCGGCCCTGGCAGGGCAGGAGGCAGGCGAACTTCTCGACATCGACGGGGACTGCGACATCGCCGGGATCATCGCCGAGGGTAAATCGTTCACCGGACGCATTGGGTTGCGCAGGCCGGATGGGACACGTGCCATTCTGGAGGGCGTGATGTCGGCAGTGCGCAGCCGGACGGGCGAGACCCTCGGCTTCGTGCTGATCGGTGCCGACGTGACCGATGCGCAGCGCGTCATCGCCGAAGGCGAGGCGCGCCGCAAGGAGATGGAGGCCGCCCAGGCGCTCGTCGTGTCTTCCCTGCAGGAGGGTCTCGCACAGCTTGCCGATGGCGACCTGACAGCCGAGATCGAACAGAACTTCTCGGTCGAGTATGAAGGGCTGCGCACGGACTACAACATGGCCGTTCGTCGCCTGCGCGAGGCGATCGGCATCGCTCTCGACAATGCCGTGACGATCACCTCCGAAGTTCGGTCGATCTCGACCTCGGCCGAGAACCTGGCGCGCCGGACCGAGAGCCAGGCGGCCTCAGTCGAGGAGACCGTCGCCGCCGTGGGCAAGATCACCGAGGCGGTCGAGGGCGCGGCGCAGGCGGCGCGACAGGCGAACCAGGTCGTGCGCGACGCGACCGGCCAGGCCGAGACCTCGGGCGACGTCGTGCGCCAGGCCGTCGAAGCGATGAGCGGCATCTCGGAATCGTCGCAGCAGATCTCGAAGATCATCAGCGTGATCGAGGATATCGCCTTCCAGACCAACCTCCTTGCGCTGAACGCGGGCGTCGAGGCGGCGCGCGCGGGCTCGGCCGGCACCGGCTTTGCCGTCGTTGCATCCGAGGTGAGGGCTCTGGCCCAGCGTTCGTCCGAGGCGGCGCGCGAGATCGGCGAGTTGATCTCGGCAAGCGGCGAGAACGTCAAGCGCGGCGTGGTCCTTGTCGGTGATGCCGGCTCAGCCCTGAAGAGAATCATCGATTCGGTCTCGAACATCGCCCGCCATGTCGGCGACATCTCGGCGGCCGCCGACGAGCAGTCGGTGAGCCTGAACGAGATCAACTCGGCGATGCTGCAGCTCGACCAGGTCTCGCAGCAGAACGCCGCCATGTTCGAGGAAACGACGGCGGCGAGCCGGTCGCTGACCGGCGAGGCCGAGTTGCTGAACGAGACGATGTCGCGCTTCCGGATCGGCGAGCGTCAGGACGGCCGTGAGGACGCTGACCCGTTTGCCGTGCCCGCGCCGCGCAAGGTCGCCAACGCACCCTGGTAGCCACTGGGGCGCGACCTACTCGGATTGCCGCGCTGGGATGGGATCGGAAGGGGATCAGTCCGGCCGGGGCGGAAAGATTCGCTCGCGGTAGCCCGGCATGCAGCGCATGCGAGAGAGCTGCCCGTCTCGAGTGAAATTCGACGAGTTTTGTATTGTGGGACCGGACAGCGGCGCCACGTAGGGCTGAGCAGCACCCGTTCCTGACCGGTGCGATCTCTTGGAAAGTTCGCAGGCGATAAGCCGGCCGGCCTGTACCGGACTCGCAGAACCGTCGCCGCTGGTCGGCGCGGGCGCGGACAGGCCGTGTGTCCTTGTAGCAGATCCACTTGCTTGACTTTAATCAAACGATTGATTAATGGCTATGCATGACCGATCCGACGCGGACCAGTAACGCCCAGAATCCCTCCGACGCTCCGGCCGGGACGCGCGCGGCGCTGATCGCAGCCGGGCTGCGGCTTTTCGGCCAGAAGGGCTTCGCGGCCGCCTCGACACGCGAACTGGCGGCCGAGGCCGGCACCAACGTCGCGTCGATCGCCTATCACTTCGGCGGAAAGGAGGGACTGCACGCGGCCTGCACCGAAGAGGTGGCGCGGCAGCTTTCGGGCGTCGTCGGCACGCCGCGCGACCACCGGGACCTCGCGCCGGACCGGGCGCGGTCGGTGCTCGTCGGGATGGTCCGGCTGATCGTCACCTTCATGCTCACCGAACGGCGGGCGGCCGATGTCGTCGCCTTCGTCCTGCGCGAGCTGACCTCGGGCGAGGGCCGCGCGCTCGAGACGCTCTATGGCGGTCTCTTCGAGCCGAAGCACCGCGAGGTCTGCCAGCTCTGGTCCATCGCCTCTGGTCAGAGACCGCAAGACGGCGAGAGAGAAGATGTCCGCCTCGCCGTCTTCGCGGCGATCGGGCAGGTGGTCTATTTCCGCATAGCCCTGCCGATCGTGTCGCGGCGCATGGGCTGGCAGCGGGTCGGCGCGGAGGAAGCCGCTGCCGTCGCAGACACGATCATCGCGAACCTTGACGCCGCCCTCGACAGGAGCCGGACCAAATGATGGAGTTTCTCTGCGCCCTGCCGCTTTCCGCCGCGCTCTTCGCTGGCTGCGCGCCGCCGCCGCCCTTCGCGACGGGCTATGTCGAGGGCGACTACACGCTGATCGCGCCCGTTGCCGTGGCGCAGATCGAGATGTTGCATGTCGCCCGTGGCGATCGGGTGGCGGCCGGCGATCTTCTCGTCACGCTTGAGGCGCGGGACGCGCAGATTGCGCTTTCCGAGGCCGAGGCGGCGCTTGCCCGGGCGCAGAGCCAGCTTGCGAACCTGACCGAGGGCAAGCGCGAGGAAGAGATCCGGGTGATCGAGGCTTCGCTTGCCTCGGCCCGCGCCCAGGCGGACGAGGCGGACCGGGCGCAGGCGCGCTACGAGGGCCTTGCCGAGCGCGGCGCGGCGACGACGGCGCAGCGCGACGATGCCCGTACCGCGGCGACCGTCGCCCGGGCCAAGGTGGCCGAGATCGAGGCAAACCTCGAGGTCGCGCGCCTGCCCGCCCGGCCGCAGGAGATTGCCGCTGCCGAGGCCGCGGTCGCCGGTGCACAGGCGGCGCGCGACATGGCCCAGTGGAGCCTCGGCCAGCGCACGCTCGCGGCCCCCGGACCGGGGCAGATCGACGATGTGATCCGCGTTGCGGGCGAGATCGCCGGACCCTCGGCGCCGGTCCTGTCGTTCCTCGGCGACGGGGCGGTCAAGCTGCGGCTTTACGTGCCCGAGCCCGCGCTGGCGCGGATCGCGCTCGGCACGTTGCTCGAGGTTCACTGCGACGGATGCGTCGCCAACCTGGGCGCCGAGATCACCTACATCGCCGACGGACCGGAATTCACCCCGCCGGTGATCTACTCGCTACAGAACCGGCAGAAGCTGGTCTACCTGGTCGAGGCGCGGCCGATGGAGGGCGCGGCATTGAAGCCCGGCCAGATCGTCGACGTCGCGCTGCCGGACGCGGCGCCGTGACGGGCGAACCCGCCATCGCGGTGCGCGGGCTGACCAAGAGCTTCGGCGGCCGCAAGGTCGTCGACGACGTCAGCCTGAGCGTGGCGCGGGGCGAGATCGCGGGCTTCCTTGGACCCAACGGCTCGGGAAAGACGACAACGATCCGGATGATGTGCGGCCTTCTCACCCCCGACGCGGGCGCAGGTCGCGTCATCGGCCACGACATCCGAAGGGACGGGCGGGCGATCAAGCGCGAGGTCGGCTACATGACCCAGCGCTTCTCGTTCTACGAGGACCTGACGATCGCCGAGAACCTGCGCTTCGTCGCCGGCCTGTATCGGCTGAGCCCGGAGAAAAAGGTGGTCGCCGAGACGCTGGAAGACCTCGGCCTGACGGCGCGAAAGGACCAGCTCGCAGGGTCGCTGTCGGGCGGCTGGAAGCAGCGGCTGGCGCTTGCCGCCTGCATCATGCACCGGCCGCAGCTTCTGCTGCTGGACGAACCGACGGCGGGGGTCGACCCCAAGGCGCGGCGCGATTTCTGGGACGAAATCCACCGGCTCGCCGCGGACGGGCTGACGGTACTGGTCTCGACCCATTACATGGACGAGGCCGAGCGCTGCCACCGGATCCATTACATCTCGTACGGCCGTCTCGTCGCCTCGGGCACGGTGGCCGAAGTGGTTGCGGACGCAGGCCTTGTCACCCTTACCCTCTCGGGCGAGGGCACCGCCGACGCGGCGCGGCTCTTGCGCGACCGGCCCGGCGTCGAGCAGGTCGCGCCCTTCGGCAACACGCTCCACGTCGTCGGACGAGACGGAGCGGCGCTGCGCGCGTCGGCCGAAGCGGTGGCGCGCGAAACCGGGACGGTGCTGGGCGAGGAGGAGACCTCGCTCGAGGATGTGTTCATCCAGCTGATGGGCACGGCGAAGGACAACATGGCATGAGGCGTTTCTTCTCGCTCCGCCGGCTGGTCACGCTTCTGCGCAAGGAATCGGTCCAGATGCGCCGCGACCGGATCACCTTCGCGATGATGCTGGGCGTGCCACTTCTCCAGCTCCTTCTCTTCGGCTTCGCGATCAACACCGACCCCAAGGCGCTGCCCGCGGCGCTGGTCGCGCCGACGCAGGACCGGTTCACCCGCGCAATGGTCACCGCGCTGGAACTCACCGGATATTACCGCTTCGTCGCGCCCTCGACCGGTGCCGCCGAGGCGGAAGAGATGATCGCGCGCGGCGACATCGCGTTCGTCGTCACCGTGCCCTCGGACTTCGGTCGCCGCGTCGAACGCGGCGAGGCGCCGCAGATTCTGATCGAGGCCGACGCCACCGACCCGTCGGTCGCATCGGGTGCGATCTCGACGCTGGGCACCGTCGCCTCGCAGGCACTCCTGCGCGAGACCGGGGCCGAGGCCGAGGCGTCCGCCCGCGCGGCAAGCCAGCTTCAGGTGATCGTCCACCGTCGATACAACCCCGAGGGCATCACCCAGTACAACATCGTGCCCGGCCTTCTGGGCGTCATCCTGCAACTGACCATGGTGATGATGACGGCGATGGCCCTGACCCGCGAGATCGAACGCGGGACAATGGAGAACCTCCTCTCGATGCCCGCGACGCCGCTTGAGATCATGCTTGGCAAGGTGCTTCCCTACTTCGTCGTCGGCGCGGTGCAGGTGGTGGTCGTGCTGGTGACGGCGCGCGTCCTCTTCGACGTCCCGTTCATCGGCGCGCTGCATGTGATCCTGGCCGGGGTCTTCATCTTCGTGATGGCGCTGGTGATCCTAGGCTACCTCATCTCGACCGTGGCGCGCACGCAGATGCAGGCGATGCAGCTGACGTTCTTCTTCTTCCTGCCGTCCCTGCTGCTCTCGGGCTTCATGTTCCCCTATCGCGGCATGCCCGGCTGGGCGCAGGCGCTGGGCGAGATCTTCCCGCTCACCCATTTCCTGCGGCTCATCCGTTCGGTCATGCTGAAGGGCGCCGACGCGGCGACGGTGGCGGGGCCGTTCCTGGCCCTCACCGCATTCATGCTGGTCTTCTCGGTGGTCGCGCTGCGCCGCTTCCGGCGGACGCTCGACTGACCCGTCAGCCGAGCTCGCGTACCGTGATCGAGTAGGCGAAGTTGTCGGGGTCGAGGGCGTCCTGCTCGACGCCGTTCAGCTCGGCCTGCGGATACATCAGGAAGCCGACGGGATCGAAGCTCGACCCCGGCAGCTTGACATCATGCGCGAAGTTGAGGCCGACCCAGTTTCCTTCCCAGCCGCCGAAGAGCGCGGCACGGGCGTCCGCCACCTTCGGGTCGTCGATGGCGAGGTGTCCGGGCGGTTCCTCCAGCATCACCTTGCGCACGTCGGCCGGGTCGACCGCGATCCAGCCGAAACCGGCCAGGTGGACCTCGGCCCGGCAATGCTGTGCCTTGGTGACGATCTCGGAACCCGCGCCGAGGCTCTTGTAGCCGAAAGCCGACGGCGCCACGCGCAGGCCGTAGACGTCCCGCGCCGGCAATCCCGCCGCCCGGGCGAGCCCGACATAGAGCGCGTTGAGATCGGCGCATTTGCCGGAGAGATCGCCGGTCGCAAGCATCGAGCCGACATCGCCGAGGCCGCAGCCCCGCGTTGCGGGGTTGCGGGCGGTGTTCTCGACGATCCAGTCGTAGATCAGCCGGGCCTTCTCGAGGTCCGTCGTCGCGCCGGCCGTGATGTCGTCGGCGGTGGCGAGCACGAGCCCGTCGGTCGGGATCAGCGCGGTCGGCGCGGTGTAGAGCGCGCGGTCCTCGGGCGAGAGGTCCGGAACGTCACCGGGGCGGGTCAGGTC
>JBNLCA010000542.1:0-5439 GCA_050303575.1 Paracoccaceae bacterium | reverse complement strand
AGTACGACGGCGAATGGGCCGGCGATCTCAGCCGCATCTACGCCGAGTTCAGCTATTGACGAGCCGGCCGCGCTGAGCGCGACCGGCGTGATCCTCAGGTGGTGCCGCGTCAGGTCGCGAGCGGGTCGGGGCCGTATTCGTTGTCGCCCGGGGTTCCCGGCTGGATGAACCACCAGAGAAGCAGAAGGCCCACTAGCGGGATAAGCCCGATCAGAAGCAGCCATCCGGACCTTCCGCCGTCATGCATGCGACGAACGCTGACCGCGATCCCCGGAATAATGAGGCCAAGGAAGAGGACTATGCTGAGTACCGGCATGCCGATGACAACACCGTCGATGATGTTGGCCACGATGCTTGCGAGGATTGCGAAGAGGTAGAACCACCAATACTCGGACCGCCTCGCGCGGCCGCCGAAGTCCGCATACTTCTGCTGCAGACACGTCCTGACGGCTGTCATGAAGTCCATTGCGCTGTCCCTCCTGTGCGCGTTTGCGCGAACAGTACGCCTTGGGCGGACTCTCTGTCCAGAAATTCGAGATCTTGGCGGTCAGGCCTCGTCCGGAGCCGATTTCTGGCCGATCCTGGTCTCCTTGCCGGCCCGCAGCCGCGCCAGGTTCCCGCGGTGGCGGATGTAGATGAAGATCATCATGACGAAGGCGAGGAGGAGCGTGTGCCCCCGCTGGTCCCAGAGTGCGAGCATCGGTGAGAGCCCGGCCGCGCCAAGGGCTGCGGCCGAGGAGTAGCGGGTGACCAGCGCGAAGGCGAGCCAGGTGAGGCAGAGAAGCGCGCCCACCATGGGCGAGACGGCAAGGAAGGTGCCAAGGAAGGTCGCCACGCCCTTGCCGCCCTTGAAGCCGAGCCAGACCGGGTAGAGGTGTCCGAGGAAGGCACAAAGCCCCGCCACCTGCGCCGCGTCCTCGCCCTGCAAAGCACGCGCGAGCAGCACCGCGGCCGCACCCTTGCCGGCGTCGAACGCCAGTGTCAGCGCCGCCGCCGCCTTGTTGCCGGTTCTCAGGACGTTCGTCGCTCCGATATTCCCCGATCCGATCTGGCGCAGGTTGCCGAGGCCGAAGATCCTGGCGACCAGAAGGCCGAAGGGGATCGAGCCGAGGAGGTATCCGATCGCCGCCCAGAGGGCGAGCGCGTCCGTCGAGCTTGTCAGGTCGGGCATCAGAACTCTCCGTGTACCACGTTGCCGCCGACGAGGGTGGCCCGGACCTTACCCTGCATCTTCGCGCCGTCGAAGGGGGTGTTCTTCGACTTCGACAGAAGCGTGAACCGGTCGAGGACGAAGGGCGCGTCCGGATCGAAGAGCACAAGGTCGGCCGGGGAGCCCTCGGCGAGGCTGCCGCCGGGAAGGCCGAAGCGGCGGGCGGGATTGGTCGAGAGCGCCCGGAAGAGGCGCGGCAGGTCGATGGCGCCGGCATGGACGAGGCGCAGGGCGGCAGGAAGAAGCGTCTCGAGCGCCACCGCCCCGGCGGCGGCCTCCTCGAAGGGAAGGCGCTTCGATTCCTCGTCCTGCGGCGTGTGCATCGACGAGATGACGTCGATCAGACCCGAGGCGACAGCCTCGACCACCGCCAGCCGGTCGTCCTCGGAGCGGAGCGGCGGCTTGACCTTGAAGAAGGTCCGGTAGTCGCCGACGTCGAGCTCGTTCAGCGTCAGGTGGTGGATCGAGGTCCCGGCGGTGACGTCGAGGCCGTTCTTCTTCGCCCGCTCCAGCGCCGGGAGCGCGCGGGCGGTGGTGATCTGGTCGGCGTGGTAGCGCACGCCCGTCATCTCGACGAGCGCGATGTCGCGGTCGAGACCCATCCGCTCGGCCATCGGGTGGACATGCGGGATGCCCCGTAGCGAGGCGAACTTGCCCGCCGTTGCCGCTGTCCCGGCCGAGAGGCCCGGCTCCTGCGGATGGCCGACAACCAGCGCGCCGAGCGAGCGGGCATAGGTCATGGCCCGCATCAGTGCCTTGGTGTTGGTCGCGACATGATCGCCGTCCGAGAAGGCGACGGCACCGGCGTCGAGGAGAAAGCCGATCTCGGTCATCTCCTTCCCCTCGCGGCCCTTGGTCAGGGCAGCCATGTGGCGGACCCGCACCGGCGCCGCCTCGCGGGCGCGGCGGGTGACGAATTCCAGCGTCTCGGGGCTGTCGATGGCGGGCGTGGTGTCGGGCCGGGCGACGATGGTGGTGATGCCGCCAACTGCGGCGGCAAGGCCGGCCGAGCGGAACGACTCCTTGTGGCGCTCCCCGGGCTCGCAGATCTTCACCCCGATATCGACGATGCCGGGGGCGAGGCAGAGGCCCCTGCCGTCGATCACCTGCGCGCCTTTCGGCGCCTCGCCCGATCCGGCGATCAGCCCGCCCGCGACGGTCAGCGAACCCTCCGCCTCAGTCAGTCCCTCGGGGTCGATCAGCCGAACATTGGTGATCTGCAGGGTCATGCCCGGCCCTCCTTGATCTTCAGCATCAGCTCGTAGACCGGCAGCGCCTCGGTCAGCTCCTGAAAGCCGATCCGGCGGCGATGCGGGGCGCCGCTTTCCAGCTTCTCGATCCGGTCGTCGAAGAGGATCTGCCGCCGTGCCCCGGTGCCGGTCATTGCCAGATTGGTCTGGCTGTTGAGCGGGCTGCGGCGGACGCCTGCGTCGGGCCCGCCGGGCAGCAGCCGGTACGCGGCCCGGTCGGTCAGCGCATAGTGCGTGCGGGCGCGGAAACGGGCGTCGTGAAAGTGCACGCCGACGATCAGGTAGAGGCCGAGCGCCAGCGCGCCAACGTAGAGCGCCTTGTAGAGGATGTCCCCGCCGCTTCCCTCCGGCTCGCCAACGGCCAGCATGACGAGCGTCGTCCAGGTCAGCGTGATCAACAGGATCACCGCGCCGATCAGGTTGAGCAGAAGCGTCCCGGCACTCAGCACGATCCCCTGCGCCGGCTGCCCGGTCCAGAGGACCCGCTCCTCCGGCGCGAGGTGGGGCGCGAGCCAGTCTGGGATGTCGGGCAGGCTCATGCGGAGCGGCGGGACTGGTGCACCGGTCTCACACCACCACGCACTTTCAAGGTCTGCATCCAGGAGCAGGGGTTCCGAGAACTCGACGATGCACAAAGTCTGAAACGGCTACACATTCCTAGACCTCATCCGAGGTTGCGTCCAGTTCCAGCGCCCGCACGCGATCGTGAAAGATCGCATAGAGTTTCTCGAGCCGCTCTGCGAGCCAGAGGTGTTGCTCAGGCCAGGCACTTTCGTTCCAGATATCGACGTCGTATCGCGTCTCGCTGATCCGGGTCTGTTTGCGCTCCGGCATGTCGTCCCAATCGAGACCGGGACCGTATGCAGCATCTATCTCGATGCGCTGCGTCGCAAGTTCAAGGAAAGCCAACTTTGCGGTGGAACCGGTAATTGCCAACTCTGCGCGAATTATTCCGTTCTGGTCGGTAGCATACGCGACGAGAGCGAAGTTTGCGCGCCCGATGCTAAAGCTCGCCCATTGTTGAGGGTGTCCTTTCTGAGGCTTAAGACTGCTTCTTCGGGCGCGAACAGCGTCGCCCAAAGCATTCCAGTACCGCACATAGAGCTGTTTAAGCTCGGAGATGTTCTCTCGTCCCTCAACCAGTGCAGTACGCTCCCAATCGTTTGGCCGCACTACTATGCTGAACCGAGGTGCCGGAAGGCTGGCACCGATTCTCCAAAGCTCTATCTCGATGGCGAAGAAGGATAGACCAGTCTGGGTGTTGCGGTTTAGCCAATCGAGCGCGGCCCGATGTTCTTCGCGGAAGTTCTCGGCAATCCAGACGATAGTTCTGACGTCCTTCAAACCGGAGGCATAGGTCAGGATTTTGCCTAGATGGTCATGGTTGGTTCGACCGAATTGGTTTTCGATTAGAACCCTTCCGCCTTCGCCACCCAGAGTGTCGCGTGCGACTATGTCCGCAAAGAAGTCACCGACGTTCTCTTCGGTCTTTTCCAGCTCCAGCCCGTCTGGACCGAAGCCGATCGCTTCGGCGAGCTGCGACAGGTTTTCCGGTCGGGCGAGCCAAGGCGAGAAGTCGCGCGGTTCTGTCGGCCAGACCGACTTCAGATCGGTGATCTGTTCAAGCTTGCCAAGGTCCGTCACACCACCACCCCCAGCGCCTTGCGGCCGCGCTCGGCGCGGAGGTTGCGGGCGAGGAGATCCATCACCGCCATGCGGACGGCGACGCCCATCTCGACCTGCTCCTGGATCACCGAGCGGTTGATGTCGTCGGCGAGCGTGCCGTCGATCTCGACCCCGCGGTTCATCGGGCCGGGATGCATGACGATGGCGTCTTCCCGTGCCTCGGCCAGCTTCTCGGCGTCGAGGCCGAACCGGTGGTAGTATTCGCGTTCCGAGGGGATGAAGCCGCCGTCCATCCGCTCTTTCTGCAGGCGCAGCATCATCACCACGTCGACGCCCTTGAGACCCTTCGACATGTCGTCGAAGACCTCGACCCCGAAGTCGGCCACCTTGGGCGGCATCAGGGTGGGCGGGCCGATCAGGCGGATATGGTTCTCCATCTTGCCCAGGAGCAGCAGGTTCGACCGCGCCACGCGGGAATGGGCGATGTCGCCGCAGATCGCCACCGTAAGGCCGCGGATCCGGCCCTTCTCGCGCCGGATGGTCAGCGCGTCGAGGAGCGCCTGCGTCGGGTGTTCGTGCCGCCCGTCGCCGGCGTTGATGACCGCACAGTTGACCTTCTGCGCCAGCAGGTCGACGGCGCCGGACGAGGGATGCCGGACGACCAGAAGGTCGGGGTGCATGGCGTTCAGCGTCAGTGCCGTGTCGATCAGCGTCTCGCCCTTCTTCACCGACGAATGCGCCATCGCCATGTTCATCACGTCGGCGCCGAGCCGCTTGCCGGCCAGTTCGAACGACGCCTGGGTCCGGGTCGATGCCTCGAAGAACATGTTGATCTGGGTGAGCCCCTCGAGCGCGTCGCCGTGCTTTTCCCGCCGGTTCAGCTCGACATAGCGGTCGGCGGCGTCGAGGATCGAGGTGATGTCCGGCGGGGCCAGATGCTCGATGCCCAGAAGGTGCTTGGCGCGGAATGTCATGGGGCCTCCGGTGCCGGTCGGGGCCTTATGGCAACGTCACGCCGTCGATTCAATAGGGTCTCGGTAGAGGTGGCTGCCGCCGTTCGGGTCGGTGACCTGCCAGGTGCCGGGCGCGAGTTCGGTGAAATGGTCGGCGGTGACGGGGACCTTGCCGAAGCCGCCGGGGATATCGAGGACGTAGGCCGGCAGCGCCGTGCCCGAGAGTCGGCCGCGGAGGGCGGCCATCAGCGCCCGTCCGTCGGCGATGGTGGTGCGGAAGTGCGATGCGCCACGGGCGAGGTCGCAGTGGTGCAGGTAGTAGGGTTTGATCCGGGCACGGAGGAGCGTCCGGAAGAGGGTTTCGAGCGCCTCGGCCGTGTCGTTGACGCCCCTCAGGAGA
>JBNLCA010000541.1:0-3301 GCA_050303575.1 Paracoccaceae bacterium | reverse complement strand
CGGCGAGCCGGTGCAGCTGCCGACCGGCGGCCTTGCGGTGTCGGTGGGCGAGGCACGGCTCGACTTCGCTTTCGACGCGGCGCGGGGGGCGGACTGGTCCGGCAACGCGCAGGTCAGTGATCTGCAGGTCGGCGCCGACCGGATCGGTGCGGCGGTGCTGCGTGCGCAGGGTAAGATCGACCGGCAGCCTACCGGCAACAGCGCCGAGACCCGGCTGACATTCGAGGCGACGGACGTGGCGCTGGCGGCCCCCGCCCAGGCGCGGGCGTTCGGCGACCGGATGGATGCGGCGGCCACCATCGGCTGGCGTACGGGCGAGCCGGTGCGGCTGAGCAGTGCGGTGATCCAGACCGCGACGGCGCGGGCGGCGCTGGACGGAACGCTGGGAAGCTTCGACGCGGGGCTGCCGCTGACCGCGCGCGGCTCGGCAGACATTCCGGATGCTGCGATCCTCTCGGAACTTGTCGGCCGCACGCTGGGCGGGCGGCTCGTCGCCGGATTCAACGGCACGGTCGGCCTGCTGGACGGGACGTTCGATTTTCGCGCGGCGGGCGTGGGCCGCGATCTTTCCGCCGGGATCCCGACGCTCGATCGGGTGATCGGCGGGCGCAGCAGCCTGGTCTTCGATGCAAGGCGCGACGAGGACGGCATCCTTCTGCGCGACGTGACCCTCGAGACGGCGACGACCCGGATCGCGGCGTCGGGCCTCTTGAAGACCGGGGCGACGGACGTGACCGCGACCGCGCGGCTGGACGATGCCGGCGAAGTGCAGCCGGGACTGGAGGGGGCCGCCACACTCGACGCGCACCTTGTGGCGACCGAGCCCGGCGCCTACCGGCTGACCTCGACAGTTACCGGTCCGGGCGGCGCGGCGCTGCGGTTCGAGGGGGCACTGACCGAGGATGCGGGCCAGGACCTGTCGGCGGACGGAACGCTGGCGGTGAAGGTCGCTGACCTCGCCGCTTATGCCGACGCGCTGGACCAGCGCCTGTCTGGTGCGATTGACCTGGCAGTGAAGGGATCGGCGGCCTTCGCCGAGGACAGGTTCGACATCGCAGTCGACCTGAAGGGCGACGCGCTGCGCACCGGCATCCCGTCGCTCGACCGGCTGATGGGCGAGAGCCAGACCCTGACCGCCGCCGCCAATCGCGACAGCGACGTCACCCGGATCACCGATCTCACGCTGAGGACCGGCGAGGTGAGCGCCGATGTCTCCGGAACGCTGGGCCGGCAGGACGGGCGGATCGAGGGGCGCGCGGTCCTGCGCAACCTCGCCACCTTCGCGCCGGACTTTCCGGGCGCGCTCGCCGTCGACGGCGTGGTGACACGGCGGACGGACGGCAGCTGGGGTGTCGATGTGAACGCGACCGGGCCCGGAGGGACGACGGCGACGGTGACCGGTACGGCCTCGGAGGCGATGGACCGGCTGAACCTGAACGCGCGCGGCGAGGCGCCGCTGGGCCTCGCCAATGCCGCGCTGGCGCCGCAGGCGGTGCAGGGGCGGGCGTCGTTCGACCTTGCGGTGAACGGCCCGCCGGAGATGTCTTCGGTGTCGGGCACGATCCGCACTTCGGGTGCGCGGCTGGTCGCGCCCGCCTACGGCGTCTCGGTCACCGGTATCTCGGGGCAGGTCGCGCTGTCGGGTCAGGTCGCGCGGCTCGAGCTTTCGGGCGGCGTGTCTGGCGGCGGCACGGCGTCGGTCTCGGGCACCGTGGCGCTCGAGGGCGCCAACGACGCCGCGCTGCGCGTCCGTCTTGCCAACGCCTATTTCACCGACCGCTCAGCCTTCGAGACGACCGTCTCGGGCGAAGTCACGATAAGCGGCCCGGCAGGTGGCGGGGCGCTGGTCGCCGGCCGGCTGGTCCTGGGCGAGACCAACGTAAGGATCGCCGAGACCGGCCTTGGCGCGTCGGCCGACCTGCCCGGCATGATCCACATCCGCGAGCCCTACCCGGTCTATGTCACCCGCCTGCGCGCCGGCCTGATCGGTGACGGATCGGGCGGCGGCGGGGCCGGGCGGCGGCCCTACCGGCTCGACCTCATCATCGACGCGCCGGGCCGGGTCTTTGTCCGGGGCCGCGGGCTCGATGCCGAGCTTGGCGGGTCGGTGCGCCTTTCGGGCACGACGAACGACATCATCCCGATCGGCGAGTTCACCCTGGTCCGCGGCCGTCTGGACATCCTCGGCCGGCGGCTGGCGCTGACCGAGGGGTCGGCACGTATGGAGGGGTCGGGCGATGCCTACATCCGGCTCGTCGCGACGACCGAGGCCGACGACATCTCGGTCCGGATCGTCGTCGAGGGACTGGCCTCGGCGCCCGAGATCCGGTTCGAATCCTCGCCCGAACTGCCGCAGGACGAAGTCCTGGCGCGACTGATCTTCGGCAAGTCGATCCAGGACCTCTCGGCCTTCCATGCGCTGCGGCTGGCGTCCGCCGTCGCCACGCTGACCGGCCGCGGCGGCGTCGGCGTGGTCGGCCGGCTGCGCGAGAATTTCGGCCTCGACGACCTCGACATCGCCACCGGCACGGACGGCAACCTCGCCGTCAAGGCCGGGAAGTACATCTCGGAAAACGTCTATACCGAGGTGACGGTGGGCGCCGAGGGCAAGGCCGACATCTCGATCAACCTTGACCTCACGCCTTCGGTAACGGTCAGGGGGCGCGTCGGGTCGGACGGCGAGACCGGTGTGGGCGTGTTCTACGAGAAGGATTATTGAGGTCCGAGGTGCACCGGTGAGGATTCAGGATGCTCGAATATCACGGCTGGGTCACGCTGCGCGGCAACCACGATTCCAGTGACGAATTTCAGTACGGACTTGTGTGTTCGCAGGCGTTGACATTGGTCAGCGACCGGCTGGGGCAGATCAAGGCAAACAACCAGTACATTGAGATACTGGGCCAGAACGGCGAGGTCCGCCTGATCGTCAGCGGCGCGTCGAACCGTAAGGATAGCCGGTGGGAGAATGTCGTGAAACTGTACGAGGATATCGCCCAATGGTCGTCGGGTTCCTATGGCAGGCTGGACTTCCGGGACGACGAGGAGCCGGGCGAGAAGGGCAACAGCTACCAGAGCTATATCCTCAAGCGCGGCACGCTGACGTTGCACGTCGATCCGTTCCTCTCTCCGTGCATCCCCGAGATCGAGGCGCCGTTCGTTCTGGAGTGAACGTCGTGCAATTGCCCCGGCCCGCCCCGACGGGCTGGCGCTTTTGCACTGTCGCTCTGTACTTCGACTGACGGAGGCTGGTTGCACCATGAAGTGCCCCGCTCAGCCGTTGCAGCGCCACCCCGCGGGCCGG
>JBNLCA010000540.1:0-4644 GCA_050303575.1 Paracoccaceae bacterium | reverse complement strand
CCGGTCAGCTTCATGCCGGGCATTCCGGGACAGTATTTCCGACAATTCGGCCTGACGGTCGCGATTGCGGTGCTCTTCTCGCTCCTTGTCGCGCGCCTCATCACGCCAATGATGGCGGCCTACCTGATGCGGACCGAAGAGGCGAAGATGCCGCGCTGGCTCAGCTGGGTCGTCCGGCTGGCCCTGGCCGGCATCGCGGGCTACGTCACCCTGCCCTTCTACGGGCCGGCCGCCGCCGCGGGTGCCGCGGTCGCCGCGATCATCCTGACGCCGCTGGTCTTCAAGTTCCTCGGCCAGCCGCTGCAGTCGGACCACCACGAAGGCTTCATCATGCGCGGATACATGTGGGTGGTGAAGCACACCACCGCGTCGCCGCGCATTCCCTTCACGCGCTGGAAGTTCCCGGGCTATTACCTGACCCTCGTCGTCGCGGTCGGCGTCGTCATCATGTCGGTCTACTTCATGCTGCAGGTGCCGGGTAACCTCTTCCCGCCGGACGACGAAAGCCGCTTCTCGATCTCGGTCGAACTGCCGCCGGGCTCGACACTCGACGACACCGGCGCCACCACCGAACGGATGCGCCGGGCCATCGCCGACGTCGACGGCGTCAAGCAGATCCTCGTCATCGGCGGCGCCTCGCCGCTGGGCGACATCGACATCCGCCGCGCCAACGTGGTCGTCATCCTCGACCGGCTCGACAACGGGCTCGAGAAGAAGCTGCTCGAACTCGGCCACATGATCCCGGTCGTCGGCGGCCTCCTGCCCGAGGTCCACAGCGAGGGCCGCATCCGGCCGCAGGTCGAGATCGAGGCCGAGGTCTTCAAGCGGCTCGAGCAAGTGCCCGACATCAAGGCCTTCAAGCTGGGCGGTCCCGGCGCCGGCGGACGCCCCGTCTCGTACAACGTCCTGTCGGCCAACGAGGAAGACCTCGAGACCGCACTCGGCATTCTTGAACGCGCCTTTGCGGAAGAGGAAAAATCGGCCGAGCCGAAGCTCATCAACGTCGCGACCGAGACCGCGCTCCCCCGACCCGAGATCCAGATCACGCCGCGCTCGGACGAGGCGGCGCGCCTTGGCGTCACCACCGCGACCATCGCCTCGGTGGTCCGCGTGGCGACCATCGGCGATATCGACTCGGCGCTGGCGAAGCTCTCGATCGACAACCGGCTGATCCCGGTCCGCGTCCAGGTGAACGAGGCGACGCGGCAGGACCTCGCCCGCATCGCGGCGCTGGAAGTGCCGACCGCGACCGGCACTTCGGTGCCGCTCTCGGTGGTTGCTGACATCACCGTGTCGGAAGGTCCGGCAACGGTGAAGCGTCTGAACCGCCAGCGCGTGGCGACCATCGGGGCCGACCTGCCGGTTGGTGTCGCGCTCGACATTGCGACGGCGCGGTTCGAGGAGATCGTTGCCGGCCTCACTCTGCCGCCCTCGGTCAAGGTCACGCCCGGTGGCGACGCCGAGATCCAGGCCGAGCTTGTGAGCAGCTTCGTCAACGCGATGATCATGGGCCTTATGCTGGTGCTTACCGTGCTGATCCTGCTCTTCCGGTCGGTGATCCAGCCCTTCACCATCCTTCTCTCGCTGCCTCTGGCGATCGGCGGGGTGGCGGCGGCGCTGATCCTGACCAACAACCCGCTCTCGATGCCGGTCATGATCGGCCTCCTGATGCTGATGGGGATCGTGACGAAGAACGCCATCTTGCTGGTCGACTTCGCCATCGAGATGCGCGCCCGCGGCATGAGCCGCGTCGCCGCCATCGTCGAGGCCGGCCACAAGCGGGCAAGGCCCATCGTGATGACCTCGATCGCCATGTCGGCGGGGATGCTCCCCTCGGCGCTCGGCGTCGGCGAGGGCGGCTCGTTCCGCGCGCCGATGGCGATCGCGGTGATGGGCGGCATCATCGTCTCGACGGTCCTCAGCCTGGTCGTCGTGCCGTCGTTCTTCCTGATCATGGACGACATCTCGCGGCTTCTCGGCTGGCTGACCGGCTGGATCGTCGGCCCGAAGGAGAAGGAGCCCGAGGCCCCGGCCGGAGAGGTGCTCCAGGCCCGGATCGACGTCCTGACCAACGACGTCGCCGCGCTGAGCCGGCGGATCACCGGAAGCGACCGGCCGCGTCCCGCCGCGCTTCCCGAACAGGCGGCAGAGTAGCGCGGGTGACTAGTTAACACTGGCAATCAACCGATTGCCGGTGTTACCCCTCTGTGACGGGTCAGTTTCAGGGGATCACGGGTGCCGGACTACATACTCCACGGCAAGCTGGGCTACAGGGTCTCGCGCCTCGCGCAGGTCCTGCAGAGCCGGCTCGAGAAGCTGCTCGCCCCGTTCGGCCTGACACGTCTGTCCTGGTGCGCGCTCACCGGAATCGGCGACGAGGGCATCTCGACACCGTCCGAACTCGCCGACTACATCGGCATCACCCGCCCTGCCTCGTCCCGCGTCCTGCGCGAGATGGAGGCACGCGGCTATGTCGCGCGCGAGGGCACCGACAGCGACGGCCGCACCGTCATCCTGTCGCTGACGCCCCTCGGGCAGTCGGTCCTGCGTCAGGTCACACCCGAGGTCGCGTCGCTCGGGCGGCATTTCGCATCCAAGGTCTCGCCCGAGGCGATGCGCACGTTCCTCGACACCGCCCGCCTTCTCGCCGAGGGCGAGGGCGATCCCCTGACCCGGCTCTAGGCGATGCGTTTCCGCTCCCGCCGCGACCGTGCCGTCCACCTTGGCCCCTACCCGCTCGAGCGCCTTTCCCGCACCGATGCCGTGCCGGACCTATCGGGCCTCGCGCCTTTCGCGCCCCTTGCCTTCGATCATCCTGACCCGGCCTCGCTCGCCCACGCGATGGCGCGCTACCAGGCAATGTTCGACACCGTTCGCGACGGTGCACTGGCGCATGGGCCGGCCGGCATTCCCGACGACCCGGCCGAACGCGCTCGGCACCTGAAGGCGGCGGGCTATTATTTCGACGCCTCCATGGTCGGGATCTGCCGGCTCGTGCCCGAGCACCGCCTTGCCGCGCCCATCCGCAACCCGATGATCGACACGATCCGCGCCGAGCTCGAGGCCGGAAGCCCGAAATCCTACGCGGCCGGGATCGACGCGGTCTATGCCGACATCCTCGACTCGGCCCGCGCCAAGCTGGGCCCGGTGCCGCACCACACGCACGCGCTGGTGTTCCTGGTCGCCTTCCCGCGCGATCCGCGCATGGACGAGCCCGGAACCGACTGGCTCGCCGGCACCCAGCCGCACCGCGCCGCGCTTCTTGCGTCGAACACCGCCGTCGTCCTGGCGAACTACATCCGGATGCTCGGCCACGAGGCGCGCGCGCATACCGCGACGACCACGGACGTCGACCTCGGCCGCCTCGCCGTCTCGGCCGGCCTTGCCGCGGCCGAGGGCGGTGCGATCCGGAATCCGTTCCTCGGCCGCCGCTTCGGCCTTGCCGTCATCACCACGACGCTCGACCTCGCGCCCGACCGCCCGCTCTTGCCCGGCCAGCGCCGGCCTGGTCCCGCCGATCCCTACAACGCCCGCAGCTTCCGCGACGGCCCCTACCCGTTCGAGCGCATCCCCCGCCGCGAAACGCCGACCACCTTCATCGACGAGCCGCGCGTGCCGCGCTTCCCCAAGCGCGCCGATTTCTTCGCCCGCGCCCTTTTCGGCGACATGGGCAAGGCGGTGCAGGAGGCGGCGAAGGGCGGCCACTACGTGATGAAAAGCCCGATCGGCGCCTGCTCGCGCCGGGCGCTCGGAGCGCTCCTCCTCCTTCAGTTCGGCGAGGCGCGCGGGCCGGTCGCCGAGGGCGCGACCGATCCCGAGGCGAACGCCGCCAACCTCAAGGCCGCCTCCTACTTCCTCTCCTCCGACGCGGTCGGCCTCTCGCGCGTGCCGGACTGGGCGTATTACTCGCACGACGCCGGCGGAAACCCGATGGAAGCCTACCACCCGAACGGCGTCTCGATCCTGATCGACCAGGGCTATGACACGATGGAGGGCGCCAGCGGAGACGACTGGATCTCGGTCGCCCAGTCGATGCGCGCCTACCTGCGCTTCTCGCTCATCGGAGGCGTCATCGGCGAGCAGATCCGCCGCCTGGGCTATTCGGCCCGCGTTCATTCGGTGCTCGACGGCGATGTGCTGCAACCTCCCTTGCTGCTCCTCGCCGGCCTCGGCGAGGTCAGCCGCATCGGCGAGGTCATCCTCAACCCCTACCTCGGCCCGCGCCTCAAGTCGGGCGTCGTCACCACCGACATGCCGATGGCGCATGACCGGCCGATCGACTTCGGCCTCCAGAAATTCTGCGAAAGCTGCAACAAGTGCGCCCGGGAGTGCCCGTCCGGTGCGATCACCGCCGGGCCGAAGCTGATGTACAACGGCTACGAGATCTGGAAATCCGACGCCGAGAAATGCGCGCGCTATCGCCTCACCAACTCCGCCGGCGGCATGTGCGGGCGCTGCATGAAGACCTGTCCGTGGAACCTCGAGGGTCTTTTCTCCGACAGCGCCTTCCGATGGGTGGCGACGCATTTGCCCGCCGCCGCGAAGCCGCTCGCCAAGCTCGACGACGCGCTGGGACGCGGCCGCATCAACAAGGTCAAGAAGTGGTGGTGGGACATCGAGCTTGATCCGGCCCAGGGCCGTTAC
>JBNLCA010000539.1:0-5055 GCA_050303575.1 Paracoccaceae bacterium | reverse complement strand
GCTGGGGCGATCCACACACTGTGGGGCGTGCTGGCGGTGGCGGTTCTGCTGACCCTGCCCGAGGCGCTGTTCACCGCGATGCTGGTCGCAGGGGCGCTCTATCTCGGCTGGATCGGTGTGACGCTGGTCCGGTCGTCGATCACTATAGACGCGGGCGATACCGGCCGGGCGAGCGGCACGGCCTATCGGCAGGGCGCGGTGACGGCGCTTCTGAACCCCAAGGCCTGGGTCTTCGTCGCCTCGGTCTATCCCCAGTTCGTGCGGCCCGAATTCGGGCCGATCTGGCGGCAGGCGCTGGCGATCGAGGGGATGGTCGCGGCGACGCAGTTCGCGGTCTATGGCGGGATCGCGGCAGCGGCCTGGAAGATCCGGCGCTGGCTGGTGTCCAGTCCCCGCGCGACCGTCCTGACCGGGCGGATCACCGGCGGGCTGTTCCTGGCGATTGCTGCAATCACGCTTGTCGGAGCGCTTACCCGTTGACCGGCCGCGCCTCGATCACCACGAAGGCCTGCGCCCAGGGGTGATCGTCGGTCAGGCTGACATGGACGATGGCCTCGTGGCCCGGCGGGGTCATCTTGGCCAGCCGCTCGGCCGCCCAGCCGGTCAGGTGCATGACCGGCTGGCCGGTGCGCAGGTTGGTGACGCCCATGTCCTTCCAGCTGATCCCCATCCTGAGCCCGGTGCCGAGCGCCTTGGAACAGGCCTCCTTGGCGGCCCAGCGCTTGGCATAGGTCCCGGCCTCGTCCTTGCGCCGTGTGGCCTTGCGCTGCTCGGCTTCGGTGAAGACGCGGTCGCGGAAGCGGTCACCGAAGCGGGCGAGGGTGGCCTCGATCCGCTCGATATTGGCGAGGTCGGTGCCGATGCCCAGGATCAAGGGTTACTCCGGGTTCGGATCCATCCGGACGCCGATCTCGCCCGACGCCTGGTTGATCGTGACGGTCAGGATCTGCGCGCGCGGCACCTCGCCATCGTAGATCGCCGCCGGCAACTGGAGTTCGAGCCCGCGCGCCGGATCGTAGGAGGCCTCGAGCATGTCGAACTCGATGCTGTAAAAGCCCATGTTCTCGCCCAGGGCGACGACGCGGCATTGCGGCAGACCAAGCTCGTCATAGGGCGGCGATATGACAAGAAGGTAGAAGGGCGCGCCTGCCGGCTCGACCGTGTCGAGAAGCGCGACGCGAACCTTGCCATTCGAGAAGGTCCGGGTGTTCGCCTCCCACGGCTCGGCCAGGTTGGCGGCGCTGGCCTGCCAGTCGCAGTCGATCGCCTGTTGCGCCGCCGCCGGCGCGGCGAGGAAAAGTGCTGCAAGGACAAGGCGATACATGGCGTTCCTTTCGGCCTGGATCGGGGTCCGATGCCTTCAGATAGCGCAGATGCCGGGACTTGCCCACAGCCAAGCGTGATTGCCGCGCGTTGCCCGTTGACACCGGGTCATTTCGCGGGTCGTCTTGGCGGACCATTTCAGATGGAAATTGGACCTGGGGGTTTAGCCATGAAACGTGTGATGCGGGGCGCGGTCGCGGCGCTCTTTCTGGTGCCTGCCGTGCCGGTCTCGGCGGATGCGCTGGACGATGCCGGTGCGGCCTACATGACGGCCTGGGAGGCGGCCCCTCTCTCGGTGCGAAAGGCCCTCTTCGTCAGCGCCCCGGCGGACGGGTTCGGCGTCTACAGCGAACGTGCCGACGGCGCCTTCGCCGCGGGCGAGCCGATCCTGATCTATGTCGAGCCGGTGGGCTATGGCTTCACCGCCGAGGACGGGATGAACAGCTTCGGCACCGCCATCGACGTGCGCATCCTGACCGCCGAGGACGAGGAAATCTTCGCCCAGACGGATTTCCTGACCATCGCGTCCGAATCCGCCGAAAAGCCGACCGAGTTCTTCGGCAACCTGTCGCTGGAGATGTCGGGCCTTCCGGCGGGCGCCTATGTGCTGGAACTGACCCTGAAGGACATGGCCTCGGACGAGACCGCGCCGGTCACGCTCCCCTTCGAGGTCGAGTAGGGCCTACGCGGCCGCTTCGCCGCGGGCCTCGTCCATCAGTCGGCGCATCTCGGCGATGGCCGGCTGAAGGCCGAGGAAGATCGCCTCGCCGATGATGAAGTGACCGATGTTCAGCTCCATCACCTCGGGGAAGGCGGCGACCGGCTTCACCGTCTCGTAGGTTAGCCCGTGTCCGGCATGGACCTCGAGTCCCAGCGAATGGGCGAAGGTCGCCATCTCCTTCAGTCGCGCCAGTTCTGCGTCGCGCTCGGCGAAATGGCCCTCGGCGTGGGCATCGCAATAGGCGCCGGTGTGAAGCTCGACCACCGCCGCGCCGATCCGGTGCGCGGCCTCGATCTGGCGCGCGTCGGCGGCGATGAAGATCGAGACGCGGCAGCCGGCCTCGGCCAGGGGCGCGATGAAGTGGGCCAGCCGGTTCTCCTCGCGCGCGACCTCGAGCCCGCCCTCGGTCGTCCGTTCCTCGCGCTTTTCGGGAACGATGCACACGGCGTGCGGCTTGTGGCGCAGCGCGATCTTCTGCATCTCCTCGGTCGCCGCCATCTCGAAGTTGAGCGGCAGCGAAAGCGCCTCCATCAGCCGTTCGATATCGCGGTCCGAGATATGCCGCCGGTCCTCGCGCAGATGCGCTGTGATGCCGTCGGCGCCCGCTTCCTCGGCCAGCTTCGCGGCGCGGACCGGATCGGGATAGGCCGAGCCGCGCGCGTTCCGCACGGTCGCGACATGGTCGATATTGACCCCCAGCCTCAGTTTGCCCGCACTCACGTTGCCCGTCATCTCATCCCTCCGGCTTCAGCGCCTGCCGCTCGGCCCGTGCCTCGGCTTTTGCCTCGGCGGCGCGCATCATCTTCTCCTTCTTGAGCCGCGCCTTTTCAATCCGTTCGGCCAGTTTCTTGACGCGGTGATGCTGGTAGGCGCGGATGAGCGGCAGCGTCATGAAGTAGAAGGCGAGCGAGATCGGCAGGCCGAGGATCAGGCCGCCGACAAGGTAGGGCAGGAAGATCGAGGAATAGAAGTCCTGCAGGGCGTCCCATTCGGCGACCCTCGGGGTGAAGATGGCCTGGACGTTGTGCCACAGCTGCTCGGACACGCCGCCGAAGAGGCCGAGGATCTCGTTGAAGCCGTGCGTGTTCTGCGTGCCGAGCATCCAGTGGCCCAGTTCGACCGCGCCCCACGCAAGGGGCGGCGTGGTTACCGGATTGACGATGAAGGTGGCCAGAAGCGCGGCGATGATGTTGCCCCGGATGAGAAGCGCCAGGCCCGCCGCCGACAGGAAGTGAAAGCCGAAGAAGGGCGTGAAGCTGACATAGAGCCCGGCGAACACGCCGCGGGCGATGCGCTCCGGCTCGTCCGGCAGGCGGCGCAGGCGATGCTTGATATAATGCGCGGCGCGGACCCATCCGCCGCGCGGATAGACCGACTCGATCGCGAAACGCCAGATCGGCCGCCTGTCGCGGCGCCTGAAGACCACCGCCTGCCCTCCTCTTCCGCGGGGCTCAGCCGCGGGGTTTACTCAGCGCCTGCCGATGCCGTTCCAGCGCCGCCACATCGCTCTCCGCCTCGAGCGCCGTCATCACCGCGTGCAGATGTTCGACGTCCCGCAGGTCGACCTCTAGCAGCAGCTTGTAAAAATCCGGCTTCCGATCGACGAAGTGCAGGTCCGAGATATTGGCCTTCTGCTCGCCGATCAACGTGCATATGCGCCCCAGCACGCCGGCATCGTTGCGGATCGTCACCATCAGCCGCACGGTATGGACCGAGGCATGTCGGCCGCCGGCCCAGGCGATGTCGACCCAGCGCTCGGGCTGGGCCTCGAACTCGGCCAGTTCCGGGCAGTCGATGGCATGGACGACGACACCGCGTCCGCGCCAGGTGATGCCTACGATGCGCTCGCCCGGCACCGGCTGGCAGCAACTTGCGCGCTCGAACCCCTGCCCGTCGGCCAGGCCGACGACGGCGCGGGCGGGCTCGATCTCCTCGCCCCTGGCGAAGGCAAGCTCGGGGTAGAGCGCCTCGATCACCTGCCGGGTCGTCAGTTCGGCCGAGCCGAGGCGTGCCAGAAGCTCTTCGCCTCCCAGCAGGCCGAGCGTGCGGGCGGCGGTATCGAGCGCCTTGACCGTCGCGCGCTTGCCGATGTTCTCGAAGGCGACGCGGACCAGCTCGCGGCCGAGCTTGATGAACCGCTCGCGGTCCTCCTCGCGCAGGGACCGCCGGATCGCCGCCTTGGCGCGACCGGTCACCACGATGTCGAGCCAGGTCGCCTGCGGCCGCTGGCCCTCGGCCGTGATGATCTCGACCGACTGGCCGTTCCTGAGCCGGGTCCAGAGCGGCACGCGGATGCCGTCGACCTTGGCGCCGACGCAGCTGTCGCCGATGCGGGTATGGATCGAATAGGCGTAGTCGAGGGGCGTCGCGCCCTTCGGCAGCTGCACGACCTCGCCCTTGGGCGTGAAGCAGAAGACCTGGTCGGAATACATCTCGAGCTTCACATGCTCGAGGAACTCGTCGTGGTCCTCGGTGTCGAACCGCTCGGTCAGGGTGGCGATCCACCGCGCCGGGTCGACCGCGAACGGGTTCTGCGCGCGCACGCCGTCGCGATAGGCCCAGTGCGCCGCGACCCCGGCCTCGGCGACCTCGTGCATCTGGCGCGTCCTGATCTGCACCTCGACCCGCTTGCCGTCACGGCCCGAGACGGTGGTGTGGATCGAGCGGTAACCGTTGGTCTTCGGCTGGCTGATATAGTCCTTGAACCGGCCCGGCACGGCGCGCCAGCGGCGGTGAATGGCGCCAAGGACGCGGTAGCAGTCCTGCTCGGTCAGGGTGATGATGCGAAAGCCGTAGATGTCGGACAGGCGCGAGAAGCCCTGGTCCTTCTCCTGCATCTTGCGCCAGATCGAATAGGGCTTCTTGGCGCGTCCATAGACCTCGGCGTCGATATTCTCGCGCTCCAGCTCGGCGCGGATATCGGTCGTGATCTTGTGGATCACGTCGCCGGATTCCTTTTGCAGCGTGATGAAGCGCCGGATGATCGAATTGCGCGCCTCGGGGTTCAGCAC
>JBNLCA010000538.1:0-3070 GCA_050303575.1 Paracoccaceae bacterium | reverse complement strand
CGTCGTTCACGAAGGGACCGCGCGCGCCCTCGGGGAGGTCGGGCGCGAGGTCCGACATTCGGTCGCGCAGGCGTTGGAAGATCGGCTGCAGGTCGTCGTATTCGTCGCCCAACGATACCTTGACGATGGAGACGCCGGTCTTGGAATCTGAGCGGACCTCGCTCACCTCGGGGATTTCGCGCACCGCCTGCTCAATGGGCCGGGTCAGAAGGTCCTCGACACGCGCTGGAGACATGCCGGGGAAGGCAGCGGTGACGACTACTTCGCGGATGCGGATCGCCGGGTCCTCCTGGCGGGGATAGTCGAGGTAGATCAGCACCCCCGTCACGATGATGGCGAGGATCATCACGATGGTCAGGCGCGAGCTCTTCAGCGCGAAAGCGGTCAGGCTGCTCATCGTCACTCCTCCAGAAGGCGGACAGCCTGGCCGTCCATCAGGAACGAGACGCCGGCTGAGGCGACGACTTCGCCGGGCGCGAGGCCGTCGGTGACGACGACGAGGTTGTCGCGCCCGCCCTCGATCCGAACCGGGATCTGATTCACCACGCCGGCCTCGGGGTCGAAGCGGAAGACCGAGCCGGCGAAGTCGCCCTCGGAGGGCGCGATGGCGGTGAGCGGGACGAAGTAGCCCTCGGTCCCCGGCGCGGCATCGGCGCGGGTGGCGACAGTGACGGTCATGCCGGGGCGCAGCCCCTCGACAGGCGCGGCAAGACTCGCCTTGACTGTAAAGGCGTTGCCGGTGCTTGCGGCGGCCTCGATCTCGGTGATCCGGCCGCGCGCAGAAATCCCCGGCAGGGCCGCGAAGGTCAGGTCGACCTCCTGACCCGGCGCGATGCGGCCAATCCCGACCTCGGGGACGGAGAAGCTGGCGACGAGGCCGGCATTGGAGTTGATGTCGACGATGGGCTGGCCCGGTCCGATCTCTTCGAAGGCGTCGACATGGCGGGCGGCGATCTCGCCCGGATATGGCGCGGTCAGGACGGCATTCGCCAAGTTGCGTTCGGCCAGCGCGACGCGGGACCGCGCATAGCTCACCGCGCTTTCGGCCGTCTGGGCGGCGGCTCGCTGCTTTTCGATCGCGGCCTCGGCGATCCAGGCTTTCTCGTAGAGCTGCTCGCTGCGGGCCAGTTCCGCCTGCTTGGCCTCGAGGTCGGCGGTCAGACGGTCGAGTTCGGCCTGGGCTCCGGCCATCTCCAGTTCGAACGGTTCGGGGTCGAGCCGCGCGATCACGTCGCCCGCGAAGACAGACATGCCGGGTCCGACCGGAATCTCGACCACGCTCCCCGGCACCGAAAAGCTCAGCGCTGCGCTTTCGGCGGGCTCCATCACGCCGGTGAACTGGCGCGCCATGGTGCCCGCAACCTCGGATACGGTGAAGCTGCGGATCGGGCGGGGCTGGATATCCCGGCTCACCTCCTCCTCCTTGCAGCCGCCAAGGGCCATGGCCATAAGCATCAGGGCCACCGGGGCCGCTCCGTTCCGCATTGGACCTCTCCCTCGCGCCGGCCCCCGCACCATGCGGAAGCGCGGCGCGACCATGCCGCGAGTCGGGCACTTGGCCGCCCGCGGATGGATGGATTCCCGCAGATAATGTCCGGCCCGCCGTTCGTGCGGCACGAAATGCAGGTAGCCTGAGGGGTGCTCGGGGTCAGACGGCCGGCGCGAGGTCCTTGAGCGTGCCGGTATAGCTGCGCGAGACCGGGAGCCGATGGCCGGTGACGAGGTGCAACTCGCCCCCGCCATCTCGTTTGCGCACCTCGCGGATCGCCGCGCGTCGGACCCAGTGTGAGCGGTGGACCTGCAGGCCGCCGAGCTTCCCACAAAGTGCTACCGCGTCGGCAAAGCGCATCAGCACCAGATCCTCGCCGCGGTCGGTGATGACCCGGACATAGTGCTTCTCGGCTGAGAGCGCGAGGATCTGGCCGCGCTTGTCGATCGGCAGCTTTGCCAGCAGGACTGCTTCTCGCGGGGCATCTTGGCCATCATCATCATCATCGGAAGCGCCGGTCGCATCCCCCTTGTCGGCAAGACGCGCCTGCCACCAGCCGTAATTCAGCGCCATCCAAAAGGCGGTACCGATCACGCCGTAGCCGATCAGAAGGTAGGGGTAACGCGACAGGAGGTCATCGATGAATGCTTGCCGCCCGGCATCCGCCGGTAGATCACGCGGCAGCACGCCCGCGAACCAGCTGGCGACCGGGGCAATCAGCGAGGCCGGTATCGCGGCCAGAACGCAACCGAGTATTGCGGCGACCCTCGTCGAGAGCCGCACCAACCCCGCCCGCATGAAGCTGACTGCAAACAGCGTCTGCAGCGGGTAGCTTGCCAGCACAATGATGAGCGCATGTGCAAGGGCCGTGCCGGTGTGTTGGTCGACCGTCCCAAGCCGCCCCATTTCCCTGAAGATCGCAATGGTGATGATTGCAACGACACCCGTCACAAGATGGTGCAGCCAGACGTTCCCAATCATGTGTGCGTCCCTCGACTGCAACACAGTCTACAACGGAGCGTCCCGGCCTCAAACCCGCTTGGCCCCATAGGCAAGCCGATGCTGGGCTGACCCGATCAGATCAAGTCCATTCCTTCATGTTGTTTTCCTGTTCCCGCGGCGCGTTGGCAGCCGAACGCGCGTATCAAGGAAAACTGTGGTTCTGGCCTACCGTGCCAGACATCGGGCCGCGGACGTCTCCCTTCACGGTTTCAGTGGCGAGACAAACGTTCAATTGCGGTTCCACGACTTGCGCATCGCGAAGGGCAAGGAACCACGGGTCGCGCTCCAGCGCGCGGTCCACAATCTGGGCGATGCGGGCCGGGTCGTCGGCGCTTTCGATGTCGATGATAACCCGCGTCTTCATGGGACCTGCAGCATTCGACCCCAGACCCATCAACGCGGTGTCATCGAAATCCGTCTCGACGGTGACGGTCATCTTGTCGAAGGTCAGACCCTCCCTGACGGCCAGCATCTTTATCCCGATCCCGACGCAACCGACGATGGCGCTGCGGGCATAGAACCCCGGCGAGGGCCCCAAGGCATCGCCGCCCATCGCCGGGCCGAGATCGGCGATCGCCG
>JBNLCA010000537.1:0-2017 GCA_050303575.1 Paracoccaceae bacterium | reverse complement strand
CGCCTGCGGCAGGAACGCCGGCGCCATGCTGACGGCCATGACCAGCGCCACGGCGCCCAGCGCGACGCGCAGGACCAGCGCCCGAGCGGCGAGGACACCGGCAAGGCAGACGACGAAAAGCACCGGCCGGCCCAGCGCCAGCGTGTCGGCCGCCGGATGGATCCTTCCGCCAAAGCTGGCAAGGCCGGCAAGAGCGGCGAGAAAAGCGATGAGGATCACGAACCCGCGCATCGGACGGGCATCTGGCCCGCAATGCCGGTCTGGCGCAAGGGCGGTCGCGAACGGAGAAGGGCGCGGCAGACGCCGCGCCCCGTTCCGAACCTCGCGAAGATCAGTTCCGGCGCACGGGACGCCGCGGCTCGCGGGTCGAGCCTTCGGCGCAGGTGACGCCGCCGCCCGGCTCCGAGCTCAGGCCGCCGTCGCAATAGCCCTCGTTGGTTTTCATGTCGTTGGCGCAGATGCCCGGCCCGGCGCCCGACGGGCCGCTGGCGTTGCAGGTCTGCGAGCCGTCGCCATTGTCGATCGGCTCGGCGAAGGTCGCGGTCGGCGCGGTCGACGCCAGCGAAGCGACGGTGAGGAGGGCGGCAAGAAGGATACGCATTTTTCTCTCTTAATATCAGCAGTTTAGGTCTTTCCCACCACGCTCATTCGTGGTGTGCAATGGGTAGTCGGACACCGCACGGCAGGCGTTCAAACTTTTCTGGAGGAAATTTTACAGAAGGCCACAGGCACGAATAGATCGTGCCGGATTACACGATCGGAGGCCCGAACCGCTCCAGCATCTTGGCCCTGATCTGGTCGCGTGCCTGCCTGTAGGCGGCAAGCTTCGCCTCGCGCGTTTCGCCCAGGCCGGTGGGATCGAGGATCGGCCAGTATTCGACCGTCAGATGATGGTAGCGCGTCAGTTCCAGCGCCTGCCGCTGGCTCGCCGGCGAGAGCGCCACGATCAGGTCGAACTGCGAAAGGTCGTCGCCCCATTCCTGCATCTCGTCGAACGAGCGCGAGCGGTGGCGGTCAAGCTCGATGCCTAGCTCCTTGCAGACCGCGATGGAAAAGCCGTCGATCTCCATGTCGTTGCGGACGCCCGCCGACTGGACATAGGCCGCCTGGCCGTAGAGCTTCTTCATGAGCCCCTCGGCCATCGGCGAGCGCACGGCATTGTGGTCGCAACAGAACAGGACCGACGACGGGATCTGCGCCATCAATTGCCCCAGTGCAGCACGCAGATCAGCGTGAAGAGCCGGCGGGCGGTGTCGATATCGACCTCGGCCTTGCCCTCGAGCCGCTCCTGAAGCACCCGCGCGCCCTCGTTGTGGATGCCGCGGCGCGCCATGTCGATCGCCTCGATCTGGCTGGGCGGCAGCTTCTTGACCGCGTCGAAGTAGCTTTCGCAGATCTGGAAATAGTCCTTCACCACCTGCCGGAACGGCCCGAGCGACAGGTGGAACTCGCCCACCTTCTCGGCGCCGTCGGTGGCGATGTCGAAGACCAGCCGGCCGTCGCGGATCGAAAGGCCGAGGCGGTAGGGCCCGTCCGGCACCGCGCGGCCATCGCGCGGCGGCAGGGCGAACGAGTTGTCCTCGAGAAGGTCGAAGATCGCGACCCGTCGCTCCTGCTCGATCTCGGGCGTCGGCGGCGGCAGGCCCGCGTCGTCGATCTCGATATGGCTGATGCGGGTCATGGCACGGGTCCCCGGGTTACGGCCGGTGATGCCCGACCCGCGCCGGGGGCGCAAGGGTTCAGCCGCGGAAATGGTCCGGCATGCGCCATGTCCCCTCGAGGTTCTCCTCGGACCATTCGCCCATCGCGATCAGCACCTTCTGCACCGAGCGCCCTTTCGCGGTCGGCCGGTATTCGAAGCGGGGCGGATGCTCGCTGTAGCGGACGCGCTCGGCATAGCCCTCCTCGGTCAGCCAAGCGAGGCGCCGGGACAGGATCGAAGGCGGAATATGCGCCGGACTCTGCTCAAACCCCGAAAAGCGCGTCTTGCCGCAAAGGAGGTCGCGCAGGACGATCA
>JBNLCA010000536.1:0-2621 GCA_050303575.1 Paracoccaceae bacterium | reverse complement strand
GGTCGAGGGGCCGCGCACGCCCGTGGACATTCGCAAGAAGAACCGGGTGGCCGGCATCTGGGTCAACACCGAGACGGTCGAGATCGACAGCGCGCCGGTGTTCTACGCCATCGCAACCACCGGCCCGCTTTTCGGCATCCTCTCGCACACCGAGGACCTGCGCCATCGCGTCTCGATCGCCAAGGGAATCCGCCTCATCGGCGCCCCGCCGCAGGTCGGCGATGCCGCCCGCTTCAGCGATGCGCTGATCCGGCTGCGCAGCCGGCAGGGCCTCTACCGCATCCAGGAAGGCAGCATCGTTCTCACCGAACAGACCCTGTTCCGCACCTCTATCGGCCTTCCCTCGAACCTGATCGAGGGGCGCTACCGGGTCCGCATCTTCCTTGTCCGCGGCAAGCAGGTCGTCGACAGCGACGTCGCCTATATCGACGTCCGCAAGGTGGGGATCGAACGGTTCCTGTATCTCCTGGCCTACGAGCGTCCTCTGGTCTACGGCGCGCTGGCGATCTTCCTCGCCGTCATCGCCGGCTGGGGCGCCTCGGCCGCGTTCCGGCTGATCCGGTCGTGACCCCGTGGCGGGAATGTTCCGTCCGAGGGTTGCCGCCGAAGGGTCGGGCCTCTAGATCAGCGTGATGCGGTTCAAACTTCCCTTCGTCAAACAAGGTCCGCGCGTCGCGGTGGTGCGGCTTTCCGGCATGATCGCGGAAAGCTCGCGGGGCCTTTCCGACCACGCGCTCGCGCCGATGCTCGAGCGTGCATTCCGCAAGGGCAAGCCCGACGCGGTGGCCCTTGTCATCAACTCGCCCGGCGGCTCGGCGGTCCAGTCGTCGCTCATCGCCAGCCGAATCCGGCGCCTGTCCGAAGAGAAGAAGATCCCGGTCATCACCTTCGTCGAGGACCTCGCCGCCTCAGGCGGCTACTGGCTCGCCTCGGCCGGTGACGAGATCTGGATCGACGAAAGCTCGATCGTCGGTTCGATCGGGGTGATCTACGCCTCCTTCGGCTTCCCCGACCTGATGGGCAAGATCGGGGTCGAGCGGCGCATCCATACCGCTGGAAAGTCGAAAAGCTTCATGGACCCGTTCAGCGCCGAGAAGAAGACCGACGTGACGCGGCTCAAGGCCCTGCAGGGGCCGATCCACGAGGCCTTCATCGCCCAGGTCAAGGCGCGGCGCGGTGCCAAGCTGCCAGACAAGGACATCTTCACCGGCGACGTCTGGGTCGGTCATCAGGCGGTCGAGATCGGCCTCGCCGACGGCATCGGCCACCTGATCCCGAAGATGAAGGAGCGGTTCGGCGACAAGGTCCGCTTCATGCCCTATGGCCGCAAGAGACCGCTTCTGGCACGGCTTGGCGCCGCCGTTGTCGGCGACGCGATGGCCGAGGTCGAAGAGCGCGCTCTCAGGGCGCGGTTCGGTCTCTGAGATGATCGTCAAGGTCATCAGCGTTTTCCTGATCTTCATGGTGGTGCTTGCCATGTTCGGACGGCTGCGCCTGCGCCGCGGCACGGCGGCCAAGTGCAGGGCCTGTGGCGCGCCGCTGGTCGGCAAGGGGCCCTGCCCCTGCGGAAAGGGCTGATCTTGCTCGGCGACCTTTTCTGGGGTTCGGTCGGGATCGTCCTTCTGGTGCTGGCGGGCGACGCCCTGGTCAAGGGCGCGGTGAACCTGTCGCTGCGGCTTGGCATCCCGCCCCTCGTGGTCGGCCTGACGGTGGTGGCCTTCGGCACCTCTGCGCCCGAGCTTCTGGTCTCGATCCGCGCCGTCCTCGACCAGGCGCCGGGCCTGGCGCTCGGCAACGTTGTCGGCTCGAACATCACCAACGTGCTTCTGGTCCTCGGCATCCCCGCCCTGATCCAGACCCTGCACACCAGCAAGCTCGACACGCGGCAGAGCTACGTGACGATGATCGCGGGCTCGGTCCTGTTCGTCTGCCTGGCCTTCTTCGGCACGTTCGGGCGCATCTCGGGCCTGATCCTGCTCGCCGGGCTCACCTTCATGCTGTGGCAATCCTACCGGAACGCCGCGCGGCACCGCGCCGGACGCGAGGCCGAGCCCGAGGGCGCCGATCCCAGGATGCCGGGCTGGAAGATCGCGGCCTACATCGCCGTGGGCCTCGTCGGCCTGCCCTACGGCGCGGGCCTTCTGGTCGACGCCGCCGTCGACATCGCCCGCGTCCTGGGTGTCAGCGAGACGGTGATCGGCCTCACCCTGGTCGCCGTCGGAACGTCGCTGCCCGAGCTTGCCACGACGGTCATGGCCGCCGTCCGGCGCTCGGCCGACGTCGCGGTAGGCAACGTGATCGGGTCGAACATGTTCAACCTGCTCTGCATCGTCGGCATCACCAGCATGGTCGGCCCGCTGCCGGTGCCGCCCGAGATGCTTCAGTTCGACCTTTGGGTCATGCTGGTCACCTCGCTTCTCCTGATACCTTTCATCTTCTTCCGCCACGACATCGGCCGGCGCACCGGCATCGCGTTCGTCTCGGCCTACGCGGCCTATGTCGTGATCCTCGTCGCCTGGGGGGGCTCGCATGGCTAGACGCGCACTCGTCACCGGCGCCGGCAAGCGGCTCGGCCGCGCCATGGCGCTCTATCTCGGCGAACGCGGCTTCGATGTCGCGGT
>JBNLCA010000535.1:0-5233 GCA_050303575.1 Paracoccaceae bacterium | reverse complement strand
TCGTCTTCCAGGATCAGGCCCATCGCCACGCCGGCGACCGGCGCCTTCAGCGGCACGCCCGCATCCATCATCGACAGCGACGATCCGCAGACCGTGGCCATCGAGGACGAGCCGTTCGATTCGGTGATCTCCGAGACGACGCGGATCGTGTAGGGGAAGTCGGTCGCCGCCGGCAGCACCGCCTGAAGCGCGCGCCAGGCCAGCTTGCCGTGGCCGATTTCGCGGCGGCCCGGGGGACCGAAGCGGCCAACCTCGCCGACCGAGTAGGGCGGGAAGTTATAGTGCAGCAGGAAGTTCGAGCGGAAGTTGCCGTGCAGGGCGTCGATGATCTGCTCATCCTCGCCGGTGCCGAGCGTGGTGATGACCAGGCCCTGGGTCTCGCCGCGGGTGAACAGCGCCGAGCCGTGGGTCCGCGGCAGGATGCCGACTTCCGAGACGATCGGACGCACGGTCTTGGTGTCGCGGCCGTCGATACGGGTGCCGTTCTTCACGACGTCGCCGCGCAGGATCGAAGATTCCAGCTTCTTGATCGCCGAACCGAGGTTGGCGTCCGCCTGTTCCTCTTCGGAAAGCGCATTCTTGATCGCGGTGACGGCGGCCGAGATGGCGGCGGTCCGCTCCTGCTTGTCCTGGATCGCGAAGGCGGCGCGCATCTGCGCCTCGCCCGCACCCTTCACCTTGTCGTAGAGCGCCGAGTAGTCCGGCGCCTGGAAGTCGAAGGGCTCTTTCGCCGCGGATTCCGCGAGGTCGATGATCAGGTCGATCACCGGCTGCATCTGGGCATGGCCGAACTCGACGGCGCCGAGCATCTCGTCCTCGGTCAGCTCGTAGGCCTCGGACTCGACCATCATCACCGCGTCCTTGGTGCCGGCGACGACGAGGTCGAGACGCTGCTCGGGATTGTTCCGAAGCTGGTCCATGTCGGCGACGTCCGGGTTAAGGACATATTCGCCGTTCGAGAAGCCGACGCGCGCGGCGGCGATCGGGCCCATGAAGGGCACGCCCGAGATCGTCAGCGCGGCCGAAGCGGCGATCATCGCGACGATGTCGGGGTCGTTGACGAGGTCGTGCGAAAGCACGGTGCAGATCACCAGCACCTCGTTCTTGAAGCCCGGCACGAACAGCGGGCGGATCGGACGGTCGATCAGGCGCGAGGTCAGCGTCTCCTTCTCGGAGGGACGGCCTTCGCGCTTGAAAAAGCCGCCGGGGATCTTGCCGGCGGCGTAGGTTTTCTCCTGGTAGTGCACGGTCAGCGGGAAGAAGTCCTGTCCCGGCTTCTGCTCGCGCGCATAGGTGACGTTGGCCATGACGGACGTCTCGCCCAGCGTGGCGATGACCGAACCGTCGGCCTGACGGGCAACCTTGCCCGTTTCCAGTGTCAGCGTTTCATTGCCCCACTGGATGGATTTTTTCACTTCGTTGAACATCTATCGTTTCCTGTAAGGGAGCGCTCCCGGCGTTCCGGGTCTCCCGTTGCGTGGCGGCCCCATTGCCGCCGACCCCTATCATCCTTTTCGAGTGCCGGGGTCCGGGCACTGCGTCACAGATTGCGGCGCCATACAGGAGTTTCCGCGGTTTTGAAAGCCGATATTCGCGCCGGTCGGCCGCTTTCCGTGGGCGGGACTTTGAACCGGTCCCGTGCTGCGCCCGACGCATGTCCACACGGAAAGGACATGCCATGACCAGACTTCTCGCACTCCCCGCAGTCGCCCTTGCCGCTGCGCTGACGCTGTCGACAAGCGTCACGGCACAGGAGCGAGGCTTCATCGAGCCGCGTGACATCACCACGGCGATCATCCCCCGGCAGGACAATCCGCGCGCCGACCGGGATTTCGACGGCAACGGACCGATCATGGTGCTGGCCGTCCGGCTTATCCCCGCCCGCGGCGGCCGCGCTGTCTTTGCCGAAGTGTTGTTCTCGGCCCGCGAGGACGGTGGCGACGGTTCCTCTGCCTCGATCCAGACCCGCCCGTTCGAGGTCTGGCGCTGGCAGCCCTCGGACGGCGCCCGCTTCGTCAGCCAGATTGCAGGCGAACCGGTCGTCACCGTCCGTCTGCAGGCCTCGCGCGGCTGCGCGCCCATCGGCTGCGCCATCATCGGCCCGTCAGAGGATGGCGGGATCATCCGGACCATGACCGATCTGCCGGGCTTCCTGCGTGACGTGACCTATTTGAGCGACACGACGGGCGACGATATCTCGACCGACAACGACCCCCATGGCGACACCTCGATCCGGCGCATCCGGTTCGACCCGGTCGAGGTGATCTTCAGCGACCGGCTGGGCGGCTGAAGGCCGGCGGGGCTCATCCGGTCAGGATCGAGCCCCGCGCGCCGCCGATCCATTCCGCAATGTCGCGCAGGTCCAGAACCAGGCTGATCGCGATGGTCGCGGCGGCAAGGCCGGCATAGACCCGATAGGGTCGCCAGAGATCCGAGCCCGCGTCCCGGGCGAACGTCCACATCGGAAAGACCCAGGCGAGATGGCCGAGGCCGAAGAGCCGGGTGATCTCGCCCCCCCTCGGCGAGGTAGATGCAGAAGGCCACGGTGAAGTTGACCACCTGCGCCACGATCATCGTACGGGCGGCAAGGTAGCGGACAAAGGCCAGCGGAAGGCCGAGAAGCAGAACCTGCATCCAAAGGAGCCAGGGACCCAGATACGCAGGCAGCGCTTTGGTCTCGGCGACCATGGTCTGGAATTCGGCCATCGGGGTCATGGCTCCGGCGCCTCCGGGTCTGGTCCTGCCCCGAGCGCCATGCCAGTGGAGGGGCAATCGCTCAATTACCCGTCAGGTCAGCGGCCCGAACGCAAAAGGGGCCGCCTCGGGCGACCCCTCGAGAAGCCGTGCGGATGTGCTCAGCGGCGCAGGCCGAGCTTTTCGATCAGCGTCGAGTAGCGCGACTCGTCTTTCTTCTTCAGGTAGTCGAGCAGCTTGCGGCGCTGGGCGACGAGCTTCAGCAGGCCCCGGCGCGAATGGTTGTCCTTCGCGTGGGTCTTGAAGTGCTCGGTCAGCGTGGCGATGCGCGACGACAGGACCGCGACCTGGACCTCGGGCGAACCGGTGTCGCCGTCCTTGGAACCGAATTCCTTGATCAGGCGGGTCTTCTCTTCAGCCGTAATCGACATCGGGGTCTCCTTCATCAAAGGGTTATGGCGCAAGCCGGGATGTCGTCCAGCAGGGCCCGTGGAGCATCCGCCACAAGGGGCAGACCGCGGGCCTATAGGGCAAATCCGGCGGCAGGGAAAGCGTTTGATGCGGCTGCGTGGTGGAATTTTCGCGTGACGGGGCGGCACGGCGGCGTTAACAAGGCCGCATGAGCACCCTGTTCGCCAGCTATTGGTACTTTTACGGACCGAGCCGATCGGCGGACGGGAGGACCTCGCTTACCTGACAGGACAAGCAGAAGATCGACCCCAAACCGCCGAAACCCGGCGGTTTTTTCATGCCGCCGCCAGACATGAGGACCGACATGAATACCGACGATCTGCGCATCCGCGCGCTCAAGGAGCTGGTGACGCCGCGCGCGGTCATCACCGAGACCCCCGCCTCGACCCGCGCCGCCGCCACCGTGGCGCAGTCGCGCCGGGCGATTCGCCGCATCCTGAGGCGCGAGGACGACCGGCTTCTGGTGGTCATCGGGCCCTGCTCGATCCACGACCCGCTCGCCGCGATGGATTACGCCCGGCGTCTCGTCGCCGAGCGCCAGCGCCATGCGGGCGAGCTCGAGGTGGTGATGCGGGTCTATTTCGAGAAGCCCCGCACAACGGTGGGCTGGAAGGGCCTGATCACCGATCCGAACCTCGACGGATCGTTCGACATCAATGCCGGTCTCAGGGTTGCGCGGCGGCTCCTGGCGGATGTGAACGAGCTTGGCCTGCCGGCAGGGACCGAATTCCTGGACACCACGACGCCGCAATATATCGCCGACCTCGTCGCCTGGGGCGCGATCGGAGCACGGACGACCGAAAGCCAGATCCACCGCGAGATGGCCTCGGGGCTGAGCTGCCCGGTCGGCTTCAAGAACGGCACGTCGGGCGACGTGAAGATCGCCGTCGATGCGGTCATGTCGGCGCGCCATTCGCACCATTTCCTGGCGGTGACCAAGGACGGCCAGGCCGCCATCGCCGAGACGGCAGGGAACGAGGATTGTCACGTCATCCTGCGCGGCGGCGCGGCGCCGAACTACGATGCTGCCAGCATCGATGCGGCGGCGCGGATCGCCGAGAAGGCCGGCGAGCCGCCGGTCTTCATGGTCGACGCGAGCCACGCCAACAGCGCCAAGAAGCCCGAGAACCAAGTGCCCGTCTGCGCCGATATCGCGCGGCAAATCGCGGGCGGCGATCGGCGGATCACCGGCGTGATGGTGGAAAGCAACCTCGTCGCCGGGCGGCAGGAGCTTGGCGGGGCGCTCACCTATGGCCAGTCGGTGACCGACGGCTGCATCGGCTGGGAAGAGACCGAGGCGGTGCTGGAAATGCTGGCCGATGCGGTGCGCGACGGGCGCCGCGCGCCGGTCGGCCGGGTGGAAGAGGCGGCGCTCTGAACGGGCGGGCCTGCCGCTCTGGCAGGCCCGCCCGCCCCGGTTCAGAAGGAAAGCGTGGCCGCGCCGGCCCTGATCCCGGCATGCGTGGCGCTCGCCCCGGTGACGATGACACCGTCCAGAAGGTCCGCCTCGCCATAGCCGCGCGCATTCACGCAAGGCGGACCGGCCCAGATCGTCCCGCCGCGGTTCTGGAAGTCGGCGATGATCGCGGCAAGGGGATCGAGCGGCGGAACATGCGTCATCGCCTGCCCGCGCAGATCGTCGCCAAGGTTGACCGGCCCGAGAGGGGCGGCTCCTCGATGCTTGAAAGTCTGACCGAGGTGACCGTCATCGAGGTCCTGCGCCGCCACATCATGGCGCTTCCTGCCGGGGCGACGGGCCGGCTGGCAGCGCTGGGCGATCCGGCGCTGGGCCGGTGCATCGCGCTCATCCTCGGGGACGCGCGGAACGACTGGACACTTGCGGAACTCGCCCGCGTGTCTGGCCTGTCGCGCACCGCGCTCTCCGAGCGGTTCGAGGCGGTGCTGGACACCTCGCCGATCCGGTAACTGCGTGACTGCGACGTCACCCTGCCGGCGTCGCGCTTGACACGACCGCCGGCCGATCGCGCGGCTCGCCGAGGATGCAGGATATGGCACCGACGCCGCCTTCAGCCGGGACTTCGCACGGGCCCACGGACTGCCGCAGGCC
>JBNLCA010000534.1:0-6497 GCA_050303575.1 Paracoccaceae bacterium | reverse complement strand
GGCGCGGGCGCGTCGGCCCTGCTGACCGCGCGCTGGTCGTTGGCGCCGGACCAATCGGAATCGGCACTGCGCTCTTCGCCCGGCTCGCCGGTGCTCGCGTCGTTCTCGCCGACATTGACGAGGCGCGGCTGGGACAAGCGGCCCGGATCGCGAATGTGGAGCGGATGCTGGCCGGTTCCGGCATGACCGCCGCCGTGGCCGAGATCACGTCGGGCGAGGGCTTCGACATCGTCTTCGATGCCACCGGCAACCGCACCTCGATCGAGGCAGGGTTCCTGCACGTCGCGCACGGTGGGCGTTATGTCCTGGTGAGCGTCGTCAAGGACACCATCACGTTCCCCGACCCCGAATTCCACAAGCGCGAGATGGAGTTGATCGGAAGCCGCAACGCCACCGACATCGACTTCCGGACCGTCATGACTGCGATGCGCAACGGCCTTGTCCCGATCGAGAGCATCGCGACTCACCGCACGACACTCGAGGGCGCGGTCACCGACTTGCCGCGCTGGTCGCATGACAAACAAGGACTGATCAAGGCGCTGATCGAGGTTTGAGACAAGAGCCAGGCGGTCCTCGCGAGGGCAGCGGGACTGCGGTCTTCAGTCATTATCCGGTGCCGCGATTCCCGGTTGCGGCATGGGGACATCTGGAAAGGTGGCTTTCTCGCCCAGGACTTTCAGGTTTGAACAGACCGGACAAATCATCAGGTTCTGAATCTGCCCAAGTCGGGTAGCATCGGGGTTGTGACCTCGATTGAGGCCGTCGGAGGATTGAAGAACTGATGGTAACCCTTGTCGCCATTCCGGGCATCATGTCAGACGCGAGGACATGGGCGCCGGTTGTTGAAGTGCTGAAACCGCACGTGGACGACATTCACGTCGCGGACACGACCAAGGATACGACCCTGGAAGAGATGGCTGCCCGAGCGCTGGCGGCGACCGACGGAGATCTGATCGTCATCGCCCATTCCATGGGCGGTCGCGTCGCGATGGAAATGGGGCGCATGGCGCCGGGGCGGATCAAGGCCATGATCCTGTCCAGCACGGGCGCTGAAGGGCCCGGCCCCGACGAGAAGGCGCACCGCCAGTCCCGCATAGACGAGGCCAATGCCGATATGGCCGCCTATGCGCGCAACTGGGCACCCAAGGTCCTGTCGAAGGAGAACGCCAAGGATGACGGCCTCGTCGCGCGGATCCGGAAGATGGTCGAGGACTGCGGCCCGGAAGCGCACGAGCGCCAGAACCTGGCGCTGCTCACCCGCCCGGATGCGACGTCCTATATCGGCGCGTTTCCCTTCCCCGTGCTCCTGATGACCGGGTCGGAAGACCATCTGTCCACAGAAGCGGCTCATGCGGCCATCGCCGCAAGGATCCCCGACGCCAGATCGGTGGTTCTTTTCGGGGCGGGGCATCTGCTGCCCTTCGAGCAACCTCAAGCCGTATCCGAAACGGTGGGGAACTGGTTGCAAGAACGGTCGCTGATCTGAGGTCGACCTGTCGCACCACCTTGGCCCGTGACGCGGCGCCCGACAGCGGGTTTGAATGTCGCCGCTGATCGTCTCAAGCACTTCGTCGATGTGCGGCCACCGGCGGCATCACGTCTGGTCCGAAGATGCCAACTGCGGTGCCCGGGGACGAACCGATTGTCCTTGGGATCCTTGCCGTCTCAGATCAAGTAGTCGTCGATGAGCGCACTCGGCTTTGCCAGGCGCTCCAGATCTGGCCGATCGGTGATCGTGATCGTCATGCCGTTCACCGCCACCCCATAGTCCTGGAGGCTCCTGAAGGCCCGGCTCAGGTTCTCCGGCGTCATACCGAGAAACGAGGCGAGGCGGCGTTTTTCCAGCGTCAGGTCAAACTGAGGCTCGCCGCCAGCGAGCTTCTGCTGGCGCAGCAAATGGTTCGCCAGCCTCTCGATCGAACTGCGAAGCTTGAGGTCCTTGGTGTTCTTGATCACCGCGCGGTAGCACATCGCCAGTTCGGTGACGATGGCGCGGGCGAAGTGGGCGTCGTCGACGAAGACCGCGCGCACGTCCTCGCTCGGGATCAGTGCGATGCGGCTCTTCTCCATCGTGCGCGCGGACATCAGGTACGGAGCGTTCTTTATCGTCGCGGCGAGGATGAAGGTCGAGATCGGCCGCACCATAGCCATCGTCGTCTCGCGTCCGTTCCAGCGCGAGAACATCTCGACAGACCCGGAAATGATGACGTGAAGAAAGCCGCTCGGCTCGCCCTCGGAGATAAGCTCGACCTGCGGCGGGAAGGTCTGGAGGTACGCGCCCCGCATCAGCCTCTGGAACGCTTGGTCGCTCATGTCCGAAAAGAGGGCAAGCGCGCGTATCTCGTCGGAATGCGACTCCAGCACGGTGCCCGTCTCCCCTCCGCCCCCGATTGACATTTATCAAGTATCACGCGGACGGAAGTCGGGCAACGCCGCGACATATCTTTAGGCCGCAGTTGAATTCTGTCGCGGCCGGACGCCAAGAATTTCGTTAACCCATTTATTTTCATGGAAATTCCGCGAAATCTTGATGCGGATCAAGCCGGCATGCCCAGCGGTGCGGACAGAGTCCGGCCGAACCGGGCGCGAAGCCCGGCGTCGCTCACGGAGGGAGAGACATGACATCACTGGAAGGGGTGAGCCGGCCCGAACAGACCCGGGCCCTTGGTCTAAGCACCGTCGCCTTCACCATCTGCTTCGCCGTCTGGACGATCTTCTCGATCATCGGCGTGCAGATCAAACAGCAGCTCGGCCTCAGCGAAACCGAGTACGGCATCCTGGTCGCGACGCCGATCCTGACCGGATCGCTAACGCGGCTGATCCTGGGCATCTGGACCGAGCAATTCGGGGGGCGTCTGGTCTTCAGCACACAGATGCTGCTGACTGCCATCGCGACCTGGCTGCTGACACAGGCGACGACCTACTCGATGTTCATCGTCGCGGCCCTGGGTGTCGGCCTTGCCGGCGGCTCTTTCGCCATCGGTGTTGCCTATGTCTCGCGCTGGTATCCGCGCGAGAAGCAGGGCACCGCGCTCGGCATCTTCGGGGCGGGCAACGTCGGCGCCGCAGTCACCAAGTTCGGGGCGCCCTTCATCATGGTCGCCTTCGGCTGGGAAATGGTTGCGAACGTCTGGGCCGCTGCTCTGGCCGTCATGGCGGTGATCTTCTTCATCATGGCCAAGGACGATCCGGTACGCGCCAAGCTTCGGGCCTCGGGCCACAAGGCGCCGACGATCATGCAGCAGCTGAAGCCGCTCAGGAACCTGCAGGTCTGGCGCTTCTCGCTCTATTACTTCTTCGTCTTCGGTGCCTTCGTCGCCCTGGCGCTGTGGATGCCGCACTACCTGGTCGACGTTTATAAAGTCGACATCCGTACCGCCGGCATGGCGGCGGCCGCCTTCTCGCTCTCGGCCTCGCTCTTCCGCGCCTATGGCGGGCACCTCTCGGACAAGTTCGGCGCGCGCGCGGTGATGTACTGGACCTTCGGCTTCTCGCTGATAATGCTCTTCATCCTGAGCTATCCGTCGACGGACTACACGGTCCACGGAAAGGCCGGAGACATCTCCTTCTCGACGTCGATGGGTTTCGTCCCGTTCGTCTTCGCGATCTTCGCGCTGGGCTTCTTCATGAGCCTGGGAAAGGCAGCGGTCTACAAGCACATCCCGGTCTACTATCCGGACAATGTCGGATCGGTCGGCGGTCTTGTCGGCATGATCGGCGGGCTCGGCGGGTTCGTCCTGCCCATCGTCTTCGGCGCGCTTCTGGACCTCACCGGCATCTACACGACTTGCTTTGCGTTTCTGTTCATCCTGGTAGCCATTGCGCTTGCCTGGATGCACCTGTCGATCCGGTCGATGGAGCGGGCGCATATGGCCAAGTCGCTCGACACTCTGCCGGAATTGCCGGAGTTCGAGGGACTGCACGTTCATGGCGAACACCAGACCCGCGTGCTGACAGAGTGGGATCCCGAGAATGCCACCTTCTGGGAGCAGACCGGCCGCCGGATCGCGCGCCGCAACCTCTGGATCTCGATCCCGGCGCTGCTTCTGGCCTTCTCGGTCTGGATGGTCTGGTCGGTCGTCGTCGCGCGGCTGCCCGCCATCGGCTTCGACTTCAGCCAGGGCCAGCTCTTCTGGCTGGCCGCGCTGCCGGGCCTGTCGGGCGCCACGCTCAGGATCTTCTACAGCTTCATGGTGCCGATCTTCGGCGGCAGGCTCTGGACGACAATCTCGACCGCGTCCCTCCTCGCCCCGGCGCTTGGCATCGGCTACGCGGTGCAGAACCCCGAAACGCCTTTCGTCATCTTCCTGACGCTGGCGCTTCTGTGCGGGCTCGGCGGCGGCAACTTCGCCTCGTCGATGGCGAACATCGCCTTCTTCTACCCGAAGGCCGAGAAGGGCAACGCGCTCGCGCTGAACGCCGGGCTCGGCAACCTCGGCGTCTCGGTCATGCAGTTCCTGGTACCGCTGGCCATCACCGCCGGGGTCTTCGGCGCACTGGGTGGCGAGCCGCAGGCGCTAAGTGACGGCGGCAAGCTGTGGCTGCAGAACGCCGGCTTCATCTGGGTGCCGTTCATCGCGGTCGCCACGATCGCAGCGTGGATCGGCATGAACGACATCGCCTCGGCACGGTCGTCCTTCGCCGACCAGGCGGTGATCTTCGGCCGCTACCACAACTGGATCATGTGCATCCTCTATACCGGAACCTTCGGCAGCTTCATCGGCTACTCGGCGGGCTTTCCGCTTCTGATGAAGACGCAGTTTCCCGAGGTGAACGCGCTGAGTTACGCCTTCCTCGGTCCGCTGGTCGGCGCGCTCAGCCGCGCGGGGACGGGATGGATCTCGGACCGTTTCGGCGGCGGTCGCGTGACGCTCTGGACCTTCATCGGGATGATCATCGCGGTGGTGGGCGTCCTTCAGTTCCTGCCGTCGAACGGTACGGGCGGCGCCTTCTGGCCCTTCTTCGCCTGCTTCATGGCGCTGTTCTTCCTGACCGGCGTCGGCAATGCCTCGACTTTCCAGATGATCCCCTCGATCATGAAACAGGAAGTGCCGCGGCTGATGCCCGCGCTGGACGGCGAGACGAGCCAGCGCCAGATCGCGCGGGAAAGTGCGGCGATCATCGCCTTCACGTCGGCGATCGCGGCTTACGGCGCCTTCTTCATCCCGAAAAGCTACGGCACCTCGATCGCGATGACCGGCGGACCGGAAGCGGCGCTCTGGGGATTTGCGCTCTTCTACGCGCTCTGCACCGCGCTGACCTGGTTCTACTACGCCCGCAAGTCCGCCCCGGTGCCTTGCTGACCAGCCTGGTCGCGTCGGGCTGACCGGCGCGACCTCCCTACCTCAGGAGAGAAAACATGAGCCAACTGCTCGACAGGCTGAACTTCTTCCGGTCGACTGAGATTGACCGCTTCGCCAATGGCCACGGCCAGACCACGCGCGAGAACCGCGACTGGGAGGACACCTACCGGAACCGCTGGCGCCACGACAAGATCGTCCGCTCGACCCACGGGGTTAACTGCACCGGATCGTGCAGCTGGAAGATCTACGTCAAGTCCGGCATCGTGACGTGGGAGACGCAGCAGACCGACTATCCGCGCACCCGCGCGGGCCTGCCCAACCACGAGCCGCGCGGCTGCGCCCGGGGCGCGAGCTACAGCTGGTACCTTTACAGCGCCAACCGGGTGAAGAACCCCTTGGTGCGCGGCCGGCTGATGAAGGTCTGGCGCGCCCTGCGCGCGACGCTCAGCCCGATCGAAGCCTGGACCAGGATCCAGAACGACCCAATCCTGCGGTCCTCGTATGTCGAGACGCGCGGCAAGGGCGGCTTCGTCCGGGCGAGCTGGGACGAGGCGACCGAAATCACCGCGGCAGCGAACGCCTACACGATCCGGACATACGGGCCGGACCGCATCTTCGGTTTCTCGCCCATCCCGGCGATGTCGATGATCTCCTACGCCGCGGGCTCGCGCTATCTCAGCCTGCTGGGCGGCGTCTGCATGTCCTTCTACGACTGGTACTGCGATCTGCCGCCGGCCAGCCCGATGACCTGGGGCGAGCAGACCGACGTTCCCGAGAGTGCGGACTGGTACAACGCCGGCTATCTCCTTCTGTGGGGCTCGAACGTTCCTCAGACGCGGACGCCGGACGCCCACTTCTACACCGAGGCGCGCTATCGCGGCACCAAGTCGGCGGTGATCTGCCCTGACTATTCCGAGGCAGCGAAGTTCGGCGATGTCTGGCTGAACGTGAAGCAGGGAACCGACGCGGCCTTGGCGATGGCATTCGGCCACGTCATCCTACGCGAGTTCCACCTCGATCGGCAGGCAGAGTACTGCGAGGACTACTGCCGCCGCTATACCGACATGCCGATGCTGGTGAAGCTGGTGAAGAAAAACGGTCACTATGTGCCCGACCGGATGGTACGCGCCGCGGACTTCAAGGGGGCGCTTGGCGAGAAGAACAATCCGGACTGGAAGACCGTCGCCATCGACG
>JBNLCA010000533.1:0-5135 GCA_050303575.1 Paracoccaceae bacterium | reverse complement strand
GCCAGAACTGCCACCTCAAGGACGGCCGCGGTCACCCGCCCGAGCCGGGCGAGTCGAACGCCGTCTCGATGTTCCTGCGCGTCTCCGTCCCGGCGCCCGGCGCCGAGCGCACCGAACTGGAACGCTACCTCGCCGAGGTCGATGGCGAGGTCGAGATGACCCGCCCGGACCCGACCTACGGGTCGCAGCTGCAAGACTTCGCGCTTGCGGGGATGCCGGCCGAATACCGGATCGGCATCACCTATACCGAGGAAGAGATCGCCCTTTCCGACGGCGAGACGGCGACGTTGCGCCGTCCGGCCTATACCGCCGAGGACCTCGGCTACGGCCCGCTCGGCCAGGGCGCCATGCTCAGCCCGCGCGTCACGCCGCAGATGATCGGACTTGGCCCTCTCGAGGCGATACCCGCCGCCGACATCCTCGCGCACGAAGACCCGGACGACGTGGACGGCGACGGCATCTCGGGCCGCGCCAACATCGTCTGGTCGGCCGAGTTCGACCGCCCCATGCTGGGCCGCTTCGGGCTCAAGGCCGGGGCTCCGACTGTCAAGGCGCAGTCGGCCGGCGCCTTTGCCGGCGACATCGGCATCTCGTCACCCCTATCGCCCGACGGCTGGGGCGAATGCACCGAGGCCGAGGCCACCTGCCGTGCCGCCCCGAACGGCAATGGCGAAGGGACCGAGATCGACGCCGAGGGGCTCGACCTCGTCACCTTCTATGCCAGGAACCTTGCCGTCCCCGCCCGCCGCGACGAGGGCGACCCCGAGGTGCTGCGCGGCAAGGAGATGTTCTACGCCGCCGGCTGCCCGGCCTGCCACGTGCCGAAGTTCGTGACGAGCCGGCTTGAGGATCGGCCCGAACAGAGTTTCCAGCTGATCTGGCCCTATACCGACCTGCTCCTCCACGACATGGGCGACGGCCTCGCCGACGGACGCCCCGAAGCGCGTGCAACAGGACGTGAGTGGCGCACCGCGCCCCTATGGGGTATCGGCATGACCGAGCGCGTCTCGGGCCACAGCTACTTCCTGCATGACGGTCGGGCGCGGAGCCTCCTCGAAGCCGTCCTCTGGCACGGCGGCGAGGCCGAAGACGCGAGGAACACGGTGATCGAGATGCCCGCCCAGGACCGCGCCGCCCTGATCAGCTTCCTGGAGAGCCTTTGAATGCTGCGCTACGCCCTGGCATTCCTGATCGCCGGCTCCACCTTCGTCTGCCCCGCCGTCGCCGGCGTTGACGAGGCGCTCGAGACCGAGATCCTGCCCGGCTACACCACCTTCGCTACCTCGGCGCAGGCGCTGAACACCGCGGCGCAGACCGACTGCCGGCCCGAGGCCGTGCGTCCGCCCTGGAATGCCGCCTTCGACGCCTGGATGAGTGTCGCGCACCTGCGCCTAGGGCCGGGCGAGACGGCTTCGCCCTCGATCGCCTTCTGGCCGGACGAGCGTGGCACGATCCCGCGCGCGCTGACCCGGATGATCGAGGAAGAGGACCCGATCGTCGACACCAACTTCCACGAGGTCTCGATCGCCGCGCGCGGTCTCTTCGCGCTCGAACAGATGCTCTACGGCGATTTCTCCACCTACGAGGAAGGTGGCTATGCCTGCCGCCTCGTCCGCGCCATGACGGCCGACCTCGCCGAGCAGGCGGCCGAGCTGGAACGTGCCTGGCGCGACGGTTACGCCGGAACGCTGCGCACGGCGGGCCAGGCCGATAACGTCGTCTACCTGTCATCCGACGAAGCGCTCAAGGCGCTCTATACCCAGCTTCTCACCGGGATCGAGTTCGTCGCCGACCAGCGGCTTGGCCGACCGATGGGAAGTTTCGAGCGGCCGCGTCCGGCACGGGCCGAGGCCTGGCGCTCGGGCCGCTCGGCCCGCAACGTGACGCTCTCGCTGGAGGCGCTGCTCGGACTTGCGCGGGCGCTGGCGGACGGACCGATCCCCGAGACCGAGGCGGCGTTCGCCGCCGCCTTGAGCGAGGCCGCGCGCCTCACCGATCCGGGCTTTCAGGACGTCACCGACCCGCAGATCCGCTTCCGTCTGGAATCGCTCCAGCAACGGGTACGCGCCGCCCGGGCGGCGGTCGAGGAAGAGATCGGCGCGCCGCTCGGTATCCAGCCGGGCTTCAACTCGCTGGACGGCGACTGATGCAGCGGCGCGGCCTGCTTGCCGCGATGGTGGCGGTGGCAGTGCCCAAGCCTTCGTGGGCCTCGGTCGGCAACCCGACGTACCTCGCCGCCGCGCAGGAGCCGGATGGCGCCTTCGCCTTCTTCGGCCTCTCGGCTGAGGGCGAGGATCTCTTCCGCGTCGCGCTGCCCGCCCGCGCCCATGCCGGCTGCGGACACCCGACGCGTCCCGAGGCCGTGCTCTTTGCCCGCCGGCCCGGCGCCTACGCGCTGGTCGTCGACTGCCTGACCGGCGCGGTGACGCGCGAGCTTCATCCGCCTTCCGGAATGTCGATCAACGGGCACGGCGTCTTCGTCGAGGGCGGCGCGGTCCTTGTCACCTCGGAGCAGCTGGCCGAGACCAGCGAGGGTCGCCTCGGACTCTGGTCGGTGGACGAGGGCTACCGCAGGATCGGCGACATCCCGACCGGGGGCATCGGTCCGCACGACGTCAAGCTCCTGTCCGACGGGCGGCTGGTCGTGGCGAACGGCGGCATCGCAACCGATCCCACCGACCGGACCAAGCTGAACCTGCCGGACATGCGCCCGAACCTCGCCTTCCTGACGCTTGATGCACCGGGCGAGCGGGTCGAACTGGATCCCGCGCTGCACCAGAACTCGATCCGCCATCTCGCCCTTGGCCCGTCCGACGAGGTTGCCTTTGCCATGCAATGGGAGGGCGACCCGGCCGAGACGGTGCCGCTTCTGGGGATCGTGGCACACGGCAGTGTGACCCTGGCCGAGGCGCCGGTCGGCGAAACCATGGCGATGCAGTCCTACGCCGGGTCGATTGCCTTCGATGGCGCGGGCAACAACGTCGCGATCACCTCGCCGCGTGGCGGCAGGATGCAGGCGTTCGATCGCGGCGGGGTGTTCATCCGGTCTTGGGAACGGGCGGACATCTGCGGCCTCGCCCCCGCGGACGGCGGTTTTCTTGCCAGCGACGGCGGCGGCGGCCTTCTGCACGTCAGCGTGAAAGGCGTACGCGCGCTCGGCCTCAGGCCGCGCGCGTGGGACAATCACATCGTTCGGATTTCAGGATAACGTTGCGTCAGGCGCAGGCGCGGATCTCGTCCGACCGGTCGAGGCGGTTCAGCACCTGGTCGATGGGGGCGAAACGGTCGCGCGCTTTCTCGGACTGCATGTCAGTCGAGTCGGAGGGGCGGTCATCAGCCACCGGAAGGCTTTTCGCTTTACCAATCAACACCAAGGCACTCATCACTTGGCCTCCCGGTCGTTGTGACCGCCCAACCTGATGGGGCGATTCCCCGTAACGAATCCTAGATCGCACATATGCGCTAAACCGAATTGAAACGAGTTGTTCATATTCGGTTCATTGTGGATAATCCGCCCCGGGCAGGCCTTTTCGCCTCAGGCGAGCGAGACCCGGGCCACCTTTTCCTCGTAGTCGGCCTTCGGGTCGGCGATGCCGAGCAGCACCTTGAGGCCGGCGACGAGGCTCGACCCGTCGAGCCAGATCTCGGCCTCGCCCGCGTCGAAACGGATCAGCCGCAGCTTGGGGTCGTCCTTGCCCTCCTCGTACCAGGCGGCGACGAACGGGTTCCACAGCCGGTCGATAACGTCACGGTTCATGTCGATCGAGAGGCGTCCCGTCGCGGTGGCGAAGACGTCGTGGTCTTTCGACGCGAAGGTCATGAGGCCGTTTTCTTGGCCAAGGGCCAGCGCGTCGGCAAGCTCGGTCCCGGTGGCGGTGAAGAACCAGATCGGCGCGCGCTCGTCGTCGCCGAGGACGTTGGCGGTCATCGGTCGCGGAATAACCCCTTCTGTTCCAAGCATTACGGTCATGTCGGAGCTGAGGGCCTTCCAGAAGGCGTGTTCGATTTCCTTTTCGGTGGGCATGGCGTGTCCTTTCGTTGGGGCATGGAACAACGCCCGCCGGGTTGCCCTGTTCCGCCGAAGATTTCCGGTTGGCGGAGAATGACTTAGCCGGCTCGGGGAGGTTTCCGTGGCGCCCGTGGAAAGGCTGGGCTATCCTTTTGGAAAACGGAGGGCGGTGCATGCGTAAGCTTCTGATCTTGTTGAGTTTAACGGCGATTTCCGCGGCGGTTTCGGGCTGCGTTCCGCTGGCGCTGGGCGCGGCGGGGGCGGTGGTCGCCGACGAGGCGGTCGAGGATCGCCAGGGCGGCGACGGGCTTTTCTAGGCAGGTGGGCAGAATGACAAAAATCCTAGCGATTCTGGGCGCTTGCGCCTTCCTTTCGGGCTGCGTCCCGCTGGCCGTGGGCGCCGGCGGCGCGCTGATCGCCGACCAGGTGGCGGAAGACCAGAACGGCGACGACGGGCTCTTCTAGGCCGGTACACAAGGCGTGCACCAGGCGTACACCGACCGTGCACCGCGCGGTCCGTGCAACTGTTGGTCATCCCCTCACGTCAGACTGTGCCGGACTTCGAAAAGGAGACCGGGCATGAGCGGTGATCTGAAGAAACTGACCAGGAGCGAACGACTGTTCTACCGTTTCTTCATGGATGCGTGGCAGCAGCTGGACTGGGACCTGCGCCACAACATCTGGGCGCAACGGATCGTGCCGTCCGAATGGCACGAGGTGCTGAAGCACGAACCGACCGGCGGCCGCACGCGGGTGACGTTGCGGCTGGACGCGGACCTGGTGAAGTTCTTCCGCAAGATGGGGCCGGGCTACCAGACGCAGATCAACCGCATCCTGAGGGCCTTCGTGAAGGCGAAGATGGCGGGCTTCGTGAACGGTCCGGGCAATATGGAAGAGATGACCCTTGGCCTGAGCGAGCGCGACGACCTGCGACCGCAGATCGGGGATTTCGAGCGGATCATGGACGAGATGTACGAGCGGGAGAGGGGGAAGGGGAGGGAGGCGGGGCCGGAGGCGCCCGGCTGAAGCCCGGCCCACGGGCGGACTGTGGGCACTTGGGAAATGGTGCGTGCGAGCACGCACCCTACGGCTTGTAGTCGTTGTGGGGTGCAGTGCGGAGGACCCC
>JBNLCA010000532.1:0-4760 GCA_050303575.1 Paracoccaceae bacterium | reverse complement strand
AGGACATGGAGGCGCTCGGCACGCTGCGGCCCGACGCCGAGCCGCGCGCCACCGAATGGATCGGCGCGATGGTTGCGATGATCGCGGACCTGGTCGCAAAGGGCCACGCCTACGCGGCTGACGGCCATGTTCTCTTCCGCGTCCGGTCCTACAAGGACTATGGGAAACTTTCGGGCCGCTCGGTCGACGACATGATCGCCGGCGCCCGCGTCGAGGTCGCGCCCTTCAAGGAAGACCCGATGGACTTCGTCCTGTGGAAGCCTTCCTCGGACGACCTTCCCGGCTGGGACTCGCCCTGGGGCAGGGGCCGCCCCGGCTGGCACATCGAATGCTCGGCCATGGCGCAGGAGCTTCTGGGCACCAGCTTCGACATCCACGGCGGCGGCATCGACCTGCAATTCCCGCACCACGAGAACGAGATCGCCCAGTCGATGTGCGCCCACCCGCATGCCGAATTCGCACGGGTCTGGATGCACAACGAGATGCTCCAGGTCGAGGGCAAGAAGATGTCCAAGAGCCTGGGCAATTTCTTCACGGTGCGTGAACTGCTCGACCAAGGAGTGCCGGGGGAAGTGATCCGGTTCGGAATGCTGATGACGCATTACCGGAGCCCGATGGACTGGACGGAGAAGAAACGGCAGGAGGCCGAGGCGACCCTTCTCAAATGGCGTAAGCTAACCGACGGTGCCGAGCGTCTGAGAAAGCCGCATTTGGATGTACTGGGTGCATTGGAGGACGATCTGAACACTCCGCTTGCCGTCGCGCGCCTGCACAAGCATGCCTCGGAGATTTCGGACCGCGAGTCTGCCTCTCGCTTTCTCGCAACATTGAGCCTCATGGGCATCGGCGATAGCTGGCGAGACGGTGTTAGAGCGGCAGTAGAGAGTGCGTTCGAGCAGAGCGCGTTGCTTGACATTCTGGTCCAACGTCTTGCGTCCGCTCGAGCAGCGAAGGATTGGGAGGCAGCTGATCGTCTCAAAGCCGGAATAACTCACGCCGGGGTGAAGCTCATGATCGGCCCGAACGGAATCGAACGCGAAATCTCTCCCGACTTTGATCCCTCGAAACTGGAGGCCCTGCTATGACCTCCGTCACCTCCGTCCATCTCACAACACAGGTTCGCCCCCGGCCCGAGGGTGGGGGCCACTTCGCCCCCGCCCTGGGGGGCGGGTCGGGGGCGAACCGGAACGCTGCGCGTTCCGGTGAAAAGGTGAACCAAGGGGCAGGAGAGTCGTGTCATGACTCGGGAACGGCTCTCCCTCTTCGACACCACGCTCCGCGACGGGCAGCAGACGCAAGGCGTCCAGTTCTCCACCGCCGACAAGATCCAGATCGCCAAGGCGCTCGACGCGCTGGGCGTCGATCAGATCGAGGGCGGCTGGCCGGGGGCCAACCCGACGGACTCGGAGTTCTTCGCGCAAAGGCCCGAGACCCGCGCGACCTTCACCGCCTTCGGCATGACCAAGCGGTCCGGCCGCAGTGCCGAGAACGACGATGTCCTTGCCGCCGTCATCAACGCGAACACGCCCGCCGTCTGCCTGGTCGGCAAGACGCACGATTTCCACGTGACGACCGCGCTGGGCGTCAGCCTGGAGGAAAACGTCGAGAACATCCGCGCCTCGATCGCCCACCTCGTCGCGCTGGGCCGCGAGGCCCTGTTCGACGCCGAACATTTCTTCGACGGCTACAAGGCGAACCCGGACTACGCGCTCGAATGCCTGCACGCCGCCTATGCGGCCGGCGCGCGCTGGGTGGTCCTTTGCGACACCAACGGCGGTGCGCTGCCGCAGGAAGTCTCGGCGATCACCAGGGCCGTCATCGCCTCGGGCATCGACGGGGGCCGCCTCGCCATCCACACCCACGACGATACCGGCAACGCCGTCGCCAACTCGCTGGCGGCGGTCGATGCCGGCGCGCGGCAGATCCAGGGCACGCTCAACGGGCTGGGCGAGCGTTGCGGCAACGCCAACCTCACCACGCTGATCCCGACGCTCCTGATGAAGGAGCCGTATCGCAGCCGGTTTGAGATCGGCATCTCGCCCGATCAGCTGAAGGGCCTGACACGGGTCAGCCGGATGCTCGACGACATCCTGAACCGCGTGCCCCTGCGCAGCGCGCCCTATGTCGGCGCCTCGGCCTTCGCCCACAAGGCGGGGCTGCACGCCAGCGCCATCCTAAAGGACCCGACCACCTACGAGCATGTCGACCCGGCGACGGTCGGCAACGCCCGAGTCATCCCGATGTCGAACCAGGCCGGCCAGTCGAACCTGCGCGCCCGTCTCCAGGACGCCGGGATCGAGGTCGCGCCGGGAGATCCGGCGCTTGCGCGCATCCTCGACCGCGTGAAGGAGCGCGAGGACCAGGGCTATGCCTATGACGGCGCACAGGCCTCGTTCGAGCTGATCGCGCGGGACGAGCTGGGCAAGCTGCCCAGGTTCTTCGAGGTCCAGCGCTACCGCGTCACCGTCGAGCGCCGACCGAACGGCGGCGGACGGATGGCGAGCCATTCCGAGGCGGTCGTGGTCGTCAGGGTCGGCGGTGACGTGATGATTTCCGCCTCGGAGTCGCTCGACGAGAGCGGCAACGACCGCGGCCCGGTCAACGCGCTCTCCAAGGCGCTGGCCAAGGATCTCGGCCAGTACCAGAAGCACATCGAGGACATGCATCTCGTCGACTTCAAGGTGCGGATCACGCAAGGCGGCACCGAGGCGGTCACCCGCGTCATCATCGACAGCGAGGACGGCGACGGCCACCGCTGGTCGAAGGTCGGCGTCTCGCCCAACATAGTTGACGCGTCCTTCGAGGCGCTGGTCGACGCGATCACCTGGAAGCTGGTGCGGGACACGGCGTGAGGGTTGCTCGCAATGCCTGACGAAGCCTTCTTCCGCCTCCATCGCGAGATGCCCCGGCAGGGGCCGGGCTCGGCGGCCGAGGTCGACTGGGTACTGGGCCGGATCCCGCCCCCGGCTCGGGTGATCGACGCTGCCTGTGGGCCCGGCGCCGACACCGAGACGCTGGCCGACCGCCTTCCCGGCGCCCGGATCGAGGGCGTCGACATCACGTCCCATTTCGTCTCCGAGGCCGCCGCCCGCCTTGCCCGCTTCGGCGACCGGGTCACGGTGCGTGAAGGCGACCTGCGCGAGCTCACCGGCCCTGCCGACCTCATCTGGTGCATGGGGGCGCTCTATAACTTGGGGATCGACGTCGCGCTCAAGGCCTGGCGACCGGTCCTGGCACCGGGTGGGCATGTCGCCTTTTCCCATCCAATCTTCCTGAACGAACCGCCCTCGGACATCGAGGCCGAGTTTTGGTCCGATCCGATCGAAGTCACAACCGGCGACAAGGTCGCCAATTTCGTCGGCCTGCTCGGCTACCGGACCATCGCAACCCGCGTCCTCACCGGCGCACCCTGGGCCGAATACTACCTCCCGATGGAAGCCCGCATCGCCGCGCTCCGCCCGGACGCCGACCCGGCCCTTGCCCGCGTCCTCGACGTCGCCGAACGCGAGATCGCGCTTTGGCGGCAGGCGCCAGATCAGATCGCGTTCCTTCTGACCCTCGCAACTCCGGCCTGACGGGCTGGGCTTCCGCGCGCCCAGGGTCCATAAGCCGGGACGACCAGCCGAGGATACCATGAAGCCCCTTGCCATCCTGATCGCCGTCCTCCTGTCCCTTGCCGCCTGCACCGACACCGGGTCTTCCGGCGCCCAGCCGGGTGACGTGATCGCGGCGGGCACCACCGGGACCCCCTCGGGCGTCGGCATGATCGAGATCGTCCGCACCACGGCAGGCGGCGAGGAGAAGACCGAGATCTTCCCCAACGATGCCGCCCACGTCACGCTTCGGCCTGCAGGTGGCGGCACGCCGGTCATCAGCCGTACCACGCTGGCTGCTGGCAGCTACGCCCGCACCCGCGCGCTGGTCGAGGCGCGGATGCCGGGCATCGGCGCCGGTGCCTCGGGCTGCGCCGCGCCGACCCAGGCCAGCGTCTATGTCGAGCCCGCCATCGGTGGCCGCAACGAGGTCTCTGCACAGTGCCCCGGCCCGGTTCACGACCTGCAGGGCGCCATCCTTCAGGCCATCGGGCGCTGAGACTGCCCGCTCCTGGCTGAGCCGGATCGACACTTCGGCTTCCCTCTTGTCGGCGCCGGGCCGGGCCGTCCGAATGGGAAGATTGCGTGCCTGCTCGGGCCGGCATCCCCCGGAGCGGGGGACACGCGTCGTCGCTCCGCCAGCGTGGGTTTTCCCGTGCCGCTGCCTTCCCGACCGCGCGCGCCGTCCTTCGGAGAAATCGCTTGAACCGCGGCGCCCGCCGGACCGACATAGTCCCGACGCCGCCGGAGAGGGCCGGCCGTCCTGAACCGGGAGCCACCATGCGCGCAGTTCTTCTTGTCACGTTCCTCGCCGGCTGCGTCGCGGGCGAGGCGGCCCCCGGTCCCGAGCGGATCGAATATTTCCAGGGCGGCGGTTTCTACGCCTCGACCCTTGTCGCGATCTACCCCGACGACACGACCTCGCACGGCCTTTCGGGCGGCATGCTCGAAGGTGGCGCGCCGGAGACCCGCCGCGCCCTGCCGCCGGGATCCTACGCGCGGGCGCGCGCGATCCTGCGCGACGGCCTGCCCGCCGCCGCCCGCCGCACGACCGACAGGGATATCGGCGACTGCCCGGCGCATTCGGGCGAGGTGGAGATCACCGTCTCGCCGCCGGTGGGCGGGGTCTCAACGGTCTTCGACTGCGACGGCAGCGAACTGCGCGAA
>JBNLCA010000531.1:0-3633 GCA_050303575.1 Paracoccaceae bacterium | reverse complement strand
ATCATCCCAGCGGCCTGAGTTCGTCACGGAACCTGAGCGCGCGTTCCTGATAGTGCAGCGCCGAGGCCCTGAGCCCGGCAATCGCCGCCGCGTCGAGCTGCCGGATCACCTTGCCCGGCGCGCCGACGACCAGCGATCCGTCGGGGATCTCCTTGCCCTCGGTGATGAGCGCACCGGCGCCGATCAGGCAATTCCGCCCGATCTTCGCCCCGTTCAGCACCGTCGCGCCCATGCCGACCAGGCTTTGGTCGCCGATGGTGCAGCCGTGCAACATGGCCTTGTGGCCGATGGTGCAGTCGCGGCCCACCGTCAGCGGGAACCCCATGTCGGTGTGGAAGACGCAGTTCTCCTGCACGTTCGAGCCTTCACCGACCGTGATCCACTCGTTGTCGCCCCGGAGCGCCGCGCCGAACCAGACCGACGCGCGCGCCGCAAGCGCCACCTTGCCGATCACGTGCGCGCCCGGCGCGACCCAGGCCGAGCCGTCGATCTCGGGCGCGAACTCTCCCAGAGCATAGATCATTTGCGGCCCTCGAACTCGGCATTGAGGTCTCGGACGAAGCCGGTAAGGCCGGGCTGGCGGAACCGCCTCAGCCGCTCGGCCGTCAGGATGGCGCGCAGCTTCTGCTCGCAGGCGTCCAGATCGTCGTTGATCAGCACGTAATCGTATTCCGCCCAGTGACTGATCTCGGCCTCGGACTTGGCCATCCGTCCCCGGATCACCTCGTCGCTGTCCTGCCCCCGCGCCGTCAGCCGCGCCTCGAGCGCCGCGATCGACGGCGGAAGAAGGAAGATCGAGACGACGTCGTTGCCGAGCGCCGAATTGCGGATCTGCTGACCGCCCTGCCAGTCGATGTCGAAGAGCGTGTCGATGCCCTCGGCCATCGCCGTCTCGACCGGCGCGCGCGGGCTGCCGTAGAGATTGCCGAAGACCTCGGCATGTTCCAGCATCTCGCCCGCTTCGACCATCGCGAGGAAGGCGTCCCGGCTGCGGAAATGATACTCGCGTCCGTCCACCTCGCCCGGGCGCGGCGCGCGCGTCGTTGCCGAGACCGAGAAGCGGACCGAGGGATCCCAGTCCATCAGCCGCCGCGCCAGAGTCGACTTGCCGGCGCCCGAGGGCGAGGAAAGGATGATGAGAAGCCCGCGCCGGTCCATCGCTCACTCCACGTTCTGAACCTGCTCGCGCATCTGGTCGATGGCGGCCTTCAGCTCAAGCGCCACCTGCGTCAGCGCGGCATAGTTCGATTTCGAGGCGAGCGTGTTGGCCTCGCGGTTGAACTCCTGAGCGAGGAAGTCGAAGCGGCGCCCGACCGGGTCATTGTCCTTCAGAAGCTCACGGGCGGCGGCGACATGCGCCTTCAGCCGGTCGAGTTCTTCGGTGACGTCGGTCTTGACCGCGATCATGGCGATTTCCTGTGCAACGCGGGCGGGATCGGCGCCTTCGGCCCCCTCCATCACCCGCGCCAGCGCCGCCTTCAGCGCCTCGGCCTGCGCCGGGGCGCGCGCCTCCGCCGCCGTGGCGGCCTGCATGCCCAGCGTCTCGATCCGGTTCACCTGCGCGGCAAGAATGTCGCCCAGCGCCTTGCCCTCGGCCGCCCGCATCGCGCCCATCGCGTCGAGGAGCGGGCCAAGGTCCGCGGCGAGCGCCGCCTTCAGTGCCTCGGCGTCCGCTTCGCCGACGGACGTTTCGGTGACGCCGCGCAGGCCCAGGATCTCGGCCGCCGACGAGGGGCGCAGCTCGACCCCGATCCGCGCCGCCTCGGCCTGCACGGTGGCGAGGTTCGCCAGCGCCCGGCCAAGCCCGCCCGGGTCGATCCCCGGTCCAGACGCGCCGCCGGCGCGCTCCAGCTTCAACCCTACCGTGATATTGCCGCGCTGGAAGCGCTTGCCGACCTCGGCGCGCACCTGCTGGTCCAGCCCCTCGATCCCCTCGGGCAGGCGCAGGCGCAGATCGAGCCCCTTGCCGTTGACGCTGCGCGCCTCCCAGGCCCAGGCATGGCCCGCCCCCTCGCCGGTCCGCGCCGCGAACCCCGTCATCGACTTGACCATGTGGTTAACCAGTCCTCAACATTTCCCGCAAAAATCGCGCCTTCTATGGCATGTTAAGAACTGGGTAAGCAATCCGGTGGCAGGGTTAAGAAATCCTTGCACGTGCGGCTGGTGCCCGAGGCGGAACTTCATGCGGGCAAGGTAGTGCGATGGCGGTCTTCGATGGCAACGGTGCGGACGGAAAGGTCCTGAGGATGGGTGATCGGCATACCAAGTCGCTGGTGCACCCCGCGCTCTCGCAACTGCGCGCCTACTGGGAAGGGCTGCGCGCCCGCGGCGACCTGCCCGGCCGGAACGACATCGACCCGCGCGGCATCGAGCGCGCGCTGGAACATGCCTTCATTGCCGAGCGGGTGGCACCGGGGATCGCGCGCATCCGGCTCGCCGGCATGCATCTGAACGACATCCTCGGCATGGAAGTTCGCGGCATGCCGCTCACCGCCTTCATCGAGCCGGCCATGCGCGACGAGATGCAGCGCCAGGTCGAGCGCGCCTTCGCCGAGCCGGCGGCGGTCGAGATCACCCTCGAAAGCCCGCGAGGTATCGGCCGGCCGGCGCTTGTCGCCAAGATGCTGCTGCTGCCCCTGCGCGGCGAGGGCGGCGAGATCCTGCGCGTCCTCGGCGGCCTTGTGGCCGAGGGCGAGATCGGCCGGGCGCCGCGCCGGTTCCGGCTGGTCACGGTCGGTGCCGAACGATGCACCGCGACCGCACCGTCCGGGCCTCTCGGCCCCGGGCCGGTCCGAGCCGAACCTGACCGCCCAGATCCTCGCCGCCCCGAACTCGTGGGCCTCGCCGAGCCGGCCGCCCCCTTCGCTACCGAAACCGAGGCGCGGCCCGAGGTGCGCCGCGGCCACCTGCGGCTGGTCCATTCGGCCGACTGACCCGCAAGACCGGGCGACCGGACGGGGGCACCCACACATTGGTGCGGGAAGGTGCATGCCCCCGGCCGGGCTGCGCAAGCTCCGTGCCGGAGAGCCGGCGGGAGCCCCGGACCTCAGGCCAGCCAGCGCTCGTAGTCGCTGACGAGGAGATGGCGCGGCGCCGCGTCTTCCTCGATCTCGGCGAAGCGGCCGATGGGTTCGCGGAAGATGTTGTCGGTGCGGTCGTCGTTCACCGTCGAGACCTCGCCGATCAGGACGTCGCCGCCCTCGCCCCAGAACTCGTGCCAGTCGCCCGGCATCAGCGTGACGCTTTCGCCCGGCGCCAGCTTCAGCACCTCTCCGGCCGCGAAGGGGCGCGGGACGCCGTCGCAATGGACGGTTCCCCCCTTGTCTTCGGCAAAACCGCCGGCGTCGTCCGAGCCGTGGAGCCGGACCGCCAAAGTCGCGCCGCCGCGATTGATGATATCCTCGGCCTTGATGACGTGGGTATGCATGGGCGAGATCTGGTCCTGCCGCGATATCAGCAGCTTCTCCGCATAGGCCATGCCGCCGCCGCGCTGCAGGTCGGCCAGACGCCCGTTGCGCACGGTGAAGAGGAATAGCCCTAGCCCGTCGAAATCGCCCTGCCCGTAATCGGTGATGTCCCAGCCCATCGCCGCCTCGGCGATCCGGGTGCCGGCGACCTTGGTGCGGAACTCGT
>JBNLCA010000530.1:0-3009 GCA_050303575.1 Paracoccaceae bacterium | reverse complement strand
ATGACGGGCGAGCTTTTCGCGCTGCTTTCTGAGAAATCCGTCCTGCGCCACGGGCTGGGCGAGGGGTTCGACGAGGCCGCGTTCGACGAGGCGGTGGGCGAGGCTCTGTCCCGGCCCGAGCGGCTGGCGGGCCAGCTTTTCGGCATCCGCGCCGGCGGGCTTCTGGGTCAGCGTTCGGGCGATGCGGCGCGGGCGCGGCTTTCGGGCCTCCTGGTCGGCGCCGAGCTTGCCGCCGCACGGCCCTACTGGCTGGGCCGTGACGTCGCGCTGGTTGGGGCCGGCAGGCTCGCAGGTCTTTATGCCCGCGCGCTCGATACGCAGGGCGTGCCGTCCCGGCGGCATGACGCAACGCAGATGGTGCTGGCGGGTCTGACCGCTGCCCGCGCCGTCCTGAAGGAGACAGCATGAGCCGACCGATCATAGCCATCCTGCGCGGGCTGACACCGCCCGAGGCGCTTCCCGTCGCCGAGGCGCTGATCGGCGCCGGCATCACCCGGATCGAGGTGCCGCTGAACTCGCCCGATCCATTCGAGTCCATCGGTGCCATGGTCGAGACCTTCGGCAGGGACGCCCTGATCGGCGCCGGCACGGTGCTGACGCTGGAAGACGTCGCCCATGTCTCGCGCGTGAACGGCCGCCTCGTCGTCTCGCCGAACTGCGACCCGGACGTGATCCGCGCCACCAAGACGCTGGGCATGCAGAGCTTTCCCGGTGTCTTCACCGCGACCGAGTGTTTCGCCGCGCTGAAGGCCGGGGCGGACGGTCTGAAGATCTTCCCCGCCTTCCAGATGGGCGCCGAAGGTCTGAAGGCCCTGCGCGCCGTCCTGCCGGTCGACACGCAGGTCTACGCCGTCGGCGGCGTCGGCGCCGCGGATTTCGCGACATGGCGCAAGGCTGGCGCAACCGGCTTCGGTATCGGCACCGCGCTCTACACGCCCGGCCTTTCCGCCGCCGAGGTCGCCGCCCGCGCCTCCGATCTTGCAGCAGCATGGGACGCATCGACATGAGCCAGGTTTACGACGACCGCCCCTGCCAACTGGGCGAGGGCCCGCTCTGGCATCCCGAACGCGGCCAGCTCTTCTGGTTCGACATCATCGGCAAGAAGCTGATGACGCGGTCCGGCGATGCGCCGCTCGCTTGGGACTTTCCGGGCCATGTCTCGGCCGCCGGCTGGATCGACGAGGACACGCTGATGGTCGCGTCGGACACCGGGCTTCACCGGTTCGACATCGCTACCGGCAAGGTCGAGGACATCGTGCCCCTTGAAGCGGACAATCCCGTCACCCGCTCGAACGACGGACGCGCTGACCCCTACGGCGGCTTCTGGATCGGAACGATGGGCAAGCAGGCCGAGCGCGGCGCCGGGGCGATCTACCGCTATTACCGGGGCGAGGTCCGCACGCTCTTTGCCCCGATCTCGATCTCGAACTCGATCTCGTTCACGCCGGACGGCGGGCATGCGCATTTCTCCGACACGGTGACGAAGAAGGTGATGCGCGTCGCGCTGGATGCCAAGGGCTGGCCGAAGGGCGATCCCGAGGTCTTCCTCGATCTCGGACCCGAGGGAGTGAACCCCGACGGCGCGGTCGTCGATGCCGAGGGCGACCTGTGGCTGGCCGAATGGGGCAGCTACCGCATCTCGCGCTACGGCGCCGACGGGGCGCGCAAGCAGACGGTCGGCTTCGGCGCGGCGCACACCTCGTGCCCGGCCTTCGGCGGCGAGGGGTTGGCAACGCTCTATTGCACGACCGCGATGGAGGGCACCTCGGGCGAGGATCGCGCCGAGCACCCGCTGACCGGCATGACCTTCATGGCCCCGACCGACACGCGCGGTCAGGGCGAGCACCAAGTCATTCTTTGAGGCACCCATGACCCGCACCCCATTCGGAACCCTCGCCGACGGCCGCGCCGTTGAAAAGCTGACCATCGCGGCGGGCGAGCTTTCCGTCTCGGTCCTTACGCTCGGCGCCACGCTCCAGGATGCACGGCTGAATGGTGTTCCCCATTCGCTGACCGTGGGCAGCGAGACCCTTGCCGATTACGAGGGCGAGATGTGCTATTTCGGCGTGATCGCCGGACCGGTGGCGAACCGGATCGCCAATTCCGAGGCGCCGCTCGATGGGGGCGTGATCCGTGTCGAGCCGAACGAGGGGACAACCTCGCTTCATGGCGGACCTGGCGGGACATCGACGCGTATCTGGGAGGTGGTCGAGCACGGCGCCGATCACGTGACCCTGCGCCTTCGTCTTGCAGACGGCGATGGCGGCTATCCCGGCAACCGCACGATGCAGGCCGCCTTCCGGGTCGAGGCGCCGGCGACGCTGCAACTGGCGCTGACCACGACGACCGATGCGCCGACCCTGGTGAACCTGACGAACCATAGCTACTGGCAGCTCGGCGGACCGGGGACGGCAGAGCAGACATTCACCTCGCCCGCGGACCGGTATGTCGCGGTGCGCGAGGGGCTGATCCCGACCGGCGAGACGCCCTCGGTCGAGGGCACCGAGAACGACTTCCGCGCGGGCGGCCCGGTGGGTCAGGGACGGTACGACGTCTGCCTGTGCCTGTCCGACGAACGACGCCCGCTGCGCGAGATCGCGCGGTTGGAAAGCGGCGGCCTTGTCCTGACGATGCAAAGCACCGAGACGGGCCTGCAGATCTACGACGGCATCGCGACCGGGGCCCTGGCGCTCGAGGCGCAGAACTGGTCCGGCGCGGCGAACCAGACGCATTTCCCGACCGACGTGCTGCGCCCTGGCGAGCTGCGCGAGCAGGTCACCCGCTGGACCTTCGCGCGGCCGGGCTGAGGACGAACCACGCGGCGACAGCGACCGGCACAAGCGCGGTCGCGGTAAGGGCCCAGAGCGTGCCGACCGGCCCGGCGGCGGCGATCAGCCAGGTGCCCAGAAGCGGCGCCGAGGCCGAGGCGAACAGCGCCGGTCGCGCGATGCGGCCCATGATGACCGGATAATCCTCTGGCCCGAAAAGCGCCATCGGCAGCGAGCCCCG
>JBNLCA010000529.1:0-2087 GCA_050303575.1 Paracoccaceae bacterium | reverse complement strand
CCCGAAGACCACGCATAGGGCCTGTAGCGCGAAATTTTTGGGGTGTGCGGGCCGATTGCGCCGCACCCTGGGGTCGCGCCCCTTTACGAGGCATACCGGTCTAGCGCGCGACTTCCCAAACGCGATCCGAAACCCAGCCTTTCACGGCACCGAGGACGCCGGTATCTCCGTCCTTGCCAAACATGTCCATGCCATCCAGCTGGCCCTCGGCGACACCCCTTCGGACGCACGCCTCAAACTCCTCTGTGGCAAGGTAGATGATCGCAGGGGCCGAGCGTGCCCGTTCCAGCTTGCGAGCACGGCCTAAAAGCGCGCGTACACGGCTCATTCGTCAGCCTCACGGACGGAAGCAGCCAAGGCCGCTGCCACGCGCTCCTGCCCGGCTAGACGAGCCTCAGCGGCTTCTCGCGTCCGCCCTCCAATCGCTGCGACGTCCTCTTTGGTCGGAGCATGGTCAACTCTTGGATTTGACCGCTCGTCCAAGTAGGCGCGTCCATTGACGCGCCGGTGGCCCGGCGCTCAGCGCCCGGTCTTCTTGCGCCAGGCCTCGTATTTCCGCTGGTTCTCGTCCTTGGTGCAGGGATAGAGGCCGATGATCGATGCGCCGCCCAGCACTTCCTCAAGCACGAAATCCTCGAAGCTTTCCATCCCGGCGCAGGCTTCGGCAATCTCGTCAGCGAGGTGCGCGGGGATGACCATCACGCCGTCGCGGTCGCCGACCACCACGTCGCCCGGAAAGACCGCCACGTCGCCGCAGGCGATGGGGCCGTTGATCTCGATCGCTTCGTGCAGCGTCAGGTTGGTTGGCGCCGAGGGACCGGCGCAGAAGGCCGGCATGTCGAGCCTGCCGATCCCGTCGGCATCGCGGAAGCCGCCGTCCGAGACGACACCGGCGCAACCGCGCACCGCCATGCGAGTGATCAGGATCGAGCCCGCCGTCGCCGCCCGCGCATCCTTGCGCGCGTCCATCACCAGGACCTGACCCGGCGGGCAGGTCTCGACCGCGACGCGCTGGGGATGATCCGGGTTGCGGAAGACCTCGAGCGTGTTGCGGTCCTCGCGTGCCGGGATGTAGCGCAGCGTGAAGGCCTGACCGACCATCGTCTCGTCCTTGGGCGAGACCGGGCGGACGCCCTGGACGAACTGGTTCCTGAGGCCGCGCTTGAAAAGCTGCGTGGCGATCGAGGCGGTGGAGGCGCGTTTCAGCCTCGCGCGGGTCTCGTCGGAAAGTACGTAGTCGGTCATGTCTCGCCCCTAGAAGATGTCGGGCTCGCCCGCGGGGCGGCCGAAGTCGGATTGCAGGAAATCGAAGTCGCAGCCCTTGTCGGCCTGCGTGACGTGGCGGCTGAACATCCAGCCCCAGCCGCGTTCGAACCGCGGCTCGGGTGCCTTCCAGTTCGCGCGGCGCAGCGCCAGCTCGTCTTCCGAGACCAGCATGTCGAGCCGGCGGTTCGGCAGGTCCAGCCGGACGATATCGCCGGTCCGAAGAAAGGCCAGCGGCCCGCCGACATAGCTTTCCGGCGCGACATGCAGGACGCAGGCACCGTAGGAGGTGCCAGACATCCGCGCGTCCGAGATGCGCAGCATGTCGCGGTGGCCCTGCTTGATCAACGCCTTCGGGATCGGCAGCATGCCCCATTCCGGCATTCCCGGCCCACCCAGCGGCCCGGCGTTCCTGAGCACCATCACAGTGTCGGGCGTGACGTCGAGGTCCTCGTCGTCGACCGCCTTCTTCATCTCGGGATAGCTGTCGAAGACCAGTGCCGGACCCTCGTGGGTGTAGTATTTCGGATCGCACGCGGCGGGCTTGATAACCGCGCCGTCCGGGCAGAGGTTGCCGCGCAGGACAGCGAGCGAACCCTCGGCGTAGACCGGGTTGGTCAGCGGCCGGATCACGTCGCCGTTGTAGACCTCGGCGCCTTCAAGCGTCTCGCCCAAAGGCTTGCCCGAGACGGTCAGCGCCGAAGTGTCGAGCCGGTCCTCGATCTGCTTCATCAGGGCGCGCAGGCCGCCGGCGTAGTAGAAATCCTCCATCAGGTAGCCCTTGCCCGACGGCCGGATGTTGGCGATCAGCGGCGTCACCCGGC
>JBNLCA010000528.1:0-3753 GCA_050303575.1 Paracoccaceae bacterium | reverse complement strand
CCCACCGGCGCGCTCTCGATGATGATCCTCGAGGACGGGCCGCTCTTCGTTGCCGACACCCAGGTCCACCCCGACCCGACGCCCGAACAGGTGGCCCAGGCCGCCATCGGCGCAGCCCGCCACGCCCGCCGCTTCGGCGTGGTCCCGAAGGTGGCGCTCTGCTCGCATTCGCAGTTTGGCAACCTCGAAATCCCCTCGTGCGAGAAGATGCGCCGCGCGATGGAGATCCTCGACGCCCGCGAGGTCGGCTTCGCCTACGAGGGCGAGATGCATATCGACAGCGCGCTCGACCCCGAACTCCGCGCCCGCATCTTCCCCGACTGCCGGTTCGAAGGCGCGGCGAACTGCCTGATCTTCTCGAACTCCGACGCCGCCTCGGGGGTCCGGAACATCCTCAAGATGAAGGCCCGCGGACTCGAGGTCGGCCCGATCCTGATGGGCATGGGCAACAAGGCGCATGTCGTGACACCCTCGATCACCGCGCGGGGGCTGCTGAACATGTCGGCCATCGCGGGCACGCCCGTGGCGCATTACGGGTAGGGCGATGGCGGAGATCCGGTTGCACCTATTTCGAGACGACTATCACCTAAAATATGTGGGCCGGTGCGAGCCCGACATGCTGTTCTGGATCGACGCCCAGTTGGTTTTCGAGGAGTCGTCGACCACCGACTACATCTGCACGTACCGATTCACGCCGGGCGGCCGCCTGATCGGCCACAGGATCGAGCGTATTGGCGTTCGCGGTAGCTATCCGCGGAGCCGGGACGGCGACGCAGTTGCCGAACATGTCGCTCGGCTCGGCCGCCACCAGCTCGGCGACATCGTCATTCATCCGTTTCAGATCGAGTTCGACGGTCATATTTTTGGATGCGTGGCGCGGACCGACGATGCTCAGGCAGGCGACGAGCCCATGATCGACGTGATGCCGGGCATGACATTGATGTTCTACCCTCCCTGGGAAGAGGGCGGGTACGATACCTGACACCGGCCCGCCCCTGAGGACGGTCCAGTGGACCGTCCGGCGGGACGACGATCCGAGAGCGCAAGCGGAGGATCGTCCAGACGGTTGTTGCGCGCGTAACGAGTAGGGCTGTGCCTGCCCCGGCTGGTGCGAATGCGCCAGCCCCCGGCAGGGGCAGGCGCAGGCCGGATCGGCCGGGCCGACCGGCCGGTCTTGGTGGAACCGTTGCGCTGCGGCGCGGGTCACGTGCCCCGCGCCGGGCCTACTCCGCAAATTCCTTGACGAACACTTGCAATCTCCTTGCCCACCCGCCCACAAAATCGTTCCTCAACTCCATGCGGGCAGCGCTCCACCTCACCCTGATCCTCCTCCTCACCGCCCTCACCCAGATCGGCGGTCTGGCCTGGCTTGCCGCCTTGGTCTTCCGCCGCCGCCTCCTCGCCTTCACCCTCGCCTATGCCGCGCTCTGGGGCGCCGCCTACGTCACAGCCCCGCTTTTCGGCCGCGAGCCGTTGCCCTGTTTCGGCACGCCGCTCCGGTCGCAGTCCGTCCTCTACTGCGTCCTGAACCGCCACTACGTCGCGCCCGATCTGCGCCGCCTCGCGGAGGACCTCGCGCGCGATATGGACGCGCTCTTCCCTGGCACCGTCACGCTGACTCTCGACGGAGGTTTCCCTTTCGGACGGTTGCCGCTCTTGCCGCACCTCTCGCACCGCGACGGACGCAAGCTCGACCTTGCCTTCTGGTACGAGGACCCCGGCGGCACTTACCTGCCCGGCAAGACCCGCTCGCCCGTCGGCTATTTCGCCTTCGAGCAGGGCCCGACGGACTGCCCGGCCGCCAGCCCCACCCTGCGCTGGGATCTCGAATGGCTCCAACCGCTCTTCCCCGACCGCAGGCTTGACGAGGCCCGCACCCGCGCCGCGCTCGAGATCCTGATCGCCGATCCCCGCGTCTTTCGGATGTTCGTCGAGCCGCACCTCGTCCGCCGCCTCGGCCTCGCCTCGCCGAAGCTGCGCTTCCAGGGCTGCCGGGCCGCCCGGCACGACGACCATATCCATATCGAGCTCGCCCGACCCTGAGACCCGCCGCCCGGACCAGGCGAATCACCTTTGCTAAAGTCATGCGCTAACTTTGCAAACCCGTCCGGGCTTCGCGGATCGGCTTTGACGGCCGGTCCCGTTTGCAAAGGCGCGCCGCGTTAACCGGGCCTGAAGCGGCGCGGCCGGTGCACGCCCTGTGCACAGGTTGTGCACGCGTTGTGCCACGTCATTTCCACGCCCTAACAATACTTTACGCGGCATTAGGCGCCTCAGTGCTCTGCCCCGGTGCTCAGCCAGTCCCGTCGTTTCATTTGCATGCATCCGGCCCCCTCGCCTACACACTTTGCAACGGGAGGAGGAGCCCATGTCCTACGCAAAGACCTACGCCGCCTGGCAGGCCGACCCCGAAGCATTCTGGATGGAGGCCGCCGGCGCCATCGACTGGACGAAGCCGCCGACCAAGGCCCTCTGGGACGAGAACGCCCCGCTTTACGAGTGGTACAAGGACGGCGAGCTCAACGCTTGCTGGAACTGCGTCGACCGTCATGTCGAGGCCGGCCGCGGCGAGCAGACCGCGATCATCTATGACAGCCCGGTGACGCATACCAAGCGCACCATCTCCTTCATGGAATTGAGAAATCGGGTCGCCACCCTTGCCGGTGCGCTGCGCGCAAAGGGTGTCGAGAAGGGCGACCGCGTCATCATCTACATGCCGATGATCCCCGAGGCTCTGGAAGCGATGCTGGCCGTCGCCCGCCTCGGCGCGGTCCATTCGGTGGTCTTCGGCGGCTTCGCCGCGCACGAACTGGCCGTCCGCATCGACGACTGCGCGCCCAAGGCGATCATCGCCGCCTCCTGCGGGATCGAGCCGGGCCGGACGGTGCATTACAAGCCGCTCCTCGACGCCGCCATCGATCAGGCGAAGCACAAGCCCGACTTCTGCGTGATCTTCCAGCGCGAACAGGAGGTTGCGCACCTCGTCGAGGGCCGTGACTACAACTGGCACGGCTTCCAGTACGGGGTCGAGCCGGCCGAATGCGTCTCCGTCCGCGGCGACCATCCGGCCTACATCCTCTATACCAGCGGAACCACCGGCCAGCCCAAGGGCGTGGTACGTCCGACCGGCGGCCATCTCGTCGCGCTGAACTGGACCATGAAGAACATCTACGGCGTCGCGCCGGGCGAGGTCTTCTGGGCGGCCTCGGATGTCGGCTGGGTCGTCGGCCACAGCTACATCTGCTACGGGCCGCTGGTGCACGGAAACACCACCGTGGTCTTCGAGGGCAAGCCGGTCGGCACCCCCGACGCCGGCACCTTCTGGCGGGTCATATCCGAGCACAAGGTGCGCAGCTTCTTCACCGCCCCCACCGCTTTCCGCGCCATCAAGCGCGAGGACTCCAAGGGCGAACTGGTTGGAAATTATGACCTTTCGGGGCTGAAGGCGCTCTACCTCGCCGGCGAGCGGGCCGACCCCGACACGATCAGGTGGGCCGAGGACAAGCTCAAGGTCCCGGTCATCGACCACTGGTGGCAGACCGAGACCGGCTGGGCCATCGCCGCGAACCCCCTGGGACTGGAGCAGCTGCCGGTCAAAATCGGCTCGCCCTCGGTCGCCATGCCGGGCTACGACGTGCAGGTGCTGGACGAGGCCGGCCACCCGGTGAAGCCAGGCGAGCTGGGCGCCATCGCGGTGAAGCTGCCGCTGCCGCCTGGCACGCTGCCGACGCTGTGGAACGCCGAGGCACGGTT
>JBNLCA010000527.1:0-1905 GCA_050303575.1 Paracoccaceae bacterium | reverse complement strand
TCTTCATAGCCGGACTGAAACAAGATCGTCTCGGAATGAACTGCCATGCCTGTCGCAAGGAACAGGGCGGCGGCGGTCTTCAGAATGGGCAATACGGATCGAAGCTTCATTCCGATTCTCCACGATCAGTCATTCGTGGCGCGCTTGCTTTGGTCGCGTCGGGTGACTTATTCCATCTCGATCGTGCCGGGCGGCTTCGAGGTCACGTCATACATCACCCTGTTGACGCCCTGGACCTCGTTGATGATCCGCGTCGCGGTCTCGCCCAGGAACTCGTGCGTGAAGGGGTAGTAGTCCGCCGTCATGCCGTCGACCGAGGTGACGGCGCGCAGGGAAAGCGCGTAGTCGTAGGTGCGATAGTCGCCCATCACGCCCACGGTGCGGACCGGCAGAAGCGCCGCGAAGGCCTGCCAGATCTCGTCGTAAAGGCCGTGGCGACGGATCTGGTCGATATAGACCGCATCGGCGCGGCGCAGGATTTCCAGCTTCTCGCGGGTGATCTCGCCCGGGCAGCGTATGGCAAGGCCGGGACCGGGGAACGGGTGGCGGCCGATGAACGTGTCCGGCAGGCCCAGTTCGCGACCAAGCGCGCGGACCTCGTCCTTGAAAAGCTCGCGCAGGGGCTCGACCAGCTTCATCCCCATCTTCTCGGGCAGGCCCCCGACATTGTGGTGAGACTTGATGGTGACCGAGGGACCACCCGAGAAGCTGACCGACTCGATGACATCAGGATAGAGCGTGCCCTGCGCCAGGAACTCGGCGCCGCCGACCTCGGCCGCGTGCTTCTGAAAGACGTCGATGAAGAGCCGGCCGATGGTCTTGCGCTTGACCTCGGGGTCGCTGACGCCTTCGAGCGCGCCCAGGAACAGGTCGCTCTCGTCGGCGTGCACCAGCGGGATGTTGTAGGTGTCGCGGAACATCGCGACGACCTCGTCGGCCTCGTTCAGCCGCATCAGCCCGTGATCGACGAAGACACAGGTCAGCTGGTCGCCGATCGCCTCGTGGATCAGGACCGCCGCGACCGACGAGTCGACCCCGCCCGAGAGCCCGCAGATCACCTTGCCGTCGCCCACCTGCTCGCGAATGCGCCGGATCGCCTCGTCCTTGTAGGCGCCCATCGTCCAGTCGCCGGTGAAGCCAGCGATCCTGACGAAATTCTCGTAGAGCTTGGCGCCCTTCGGTGTGTGGTGCACTTCGGGGTGGAACTGGACGGCATAGAAGTTCCGCTCGGTGTCGGCCGTGATCGCGAACGGAGCGTTGGGCGAGGTGCCGTAGACCGCGAAGCCCGGCGCGAGTTTCGAGACATGGTCGCCGTGGCTCATCCAGACCTGCTCGCGCCCGCCGTGCTCCGACGTGCCGAACCAGCCGTCCAGCAGCTTGGTCCGGTCCTCGGTCGGGGTGACATAGGCGCGTCCGAACTCGGCGGTGCCCTGGCCACGTTCGACCGTGCCGCCCAGCATGTGCATCATCGCCTGCTGGCCGTAGCAGATGCCCAGGATCGGCACGCCCATGTCGAAGACCGATGCCGGGGGCAGGGGAGCGCCTTCCGCGAAGACCGAATTTGGCCCGCCCGAGAAGATCACCGCCTTGGGGGCGAAGTCCTTCAGAAAGGCGTCCGTCACCTTGTTGAACGGGTGGATCTCGCAATAGACGTTCAGCTCGCGCAGGCGGCGCGCGATCAGCTGCGTGACCTGGCTGCCGAAGTCGATGATGAGAAGGCGGTCGTGCTGGGAGGACGGGACGGCTGTGCTCATGCGCAGGCAATATTCAAGCGCGCGCCCGGTCGCAAGAGCGCTTGAGGCCGGGACAGCGTCAGGGGATCAGCGCGTTGACCAGAGTGGCCCCGATGATCCAGATCGCGAGCGCCAGGAAGATCGCCATCCCCAGCCCGTAAAGGCCGCCGAA
>JBNLCA010000526.1:0-4612 GCA_050303575.1 Paracoccaceae bacterium | reverse complement strand
GCCCTGAAGGAGGTTCTCGCCGTCGTCGGTCTTGAGGAATTCCGAAAGCGCCTCGGCCCGCTTGACGACCAGCGTCAGGTCGTCCGAGCCGGGCATGGCGAGGACGGCGTCGATGACGTCGTGCCGGATACCCTCGTCGCGCAGGTGGACCTTGAGGCGGTCGTGGAAGAAGGCGAGGAGGTCGGGCAGCACCTCTGCAAGGCGGTGGATCTTCCAGTCGTAGTGGCCTTCCGTGTACCAGCCCTGTTCTTCGATCTCCTCCAGCAAGTCGTACCGCCCGAGGACTTCTTCCGCTTCCTTGACGCGCCGTTCAACGTCGGCGTCCATCTCAGCGAGTTCTTTTTCGACGATCGGAACGAGTGATCGTTCAATGCTCTTGGATAGTCGCATCCTAGACTGATTGTTAAGCACCAACCTGATCACCCCCAGCGCCGCCCTCCTCAGCGCAAAGGGGTCCTTGCTCCCGGTAGGCTTCTCGTCGATGGCCCAGAAGCCGGTCAGCGTGTCGATCTTGTCGGCCAGCGCGACGGCGACCGAGACGGGGGCGGTGGGAACCTCGTCGGAGGGGCCGAGGGGTTTGTAGTGAAGCTCGCAAGCCTCGGCGACTTCGTCCGGCAGGCCCGCCGCCTTGGCGTAGTAGCGGCCCATGAGGCCCTGGAGTTCGGGGAACTCGCCCACCATTTCGGACCGCAGGTCGGCCTTGCAGATGCGGGCGGCCTCGGCGGCGAGGTCGGGGGAGGCGCCGACCATCGGGGCGATCTCGCGGGCGAGGGCCTCGATGCGTTTGATGCGGTCGGCCTGGGAGCCGAGCTTGTTGTGGAAGGTGACGTTTTCCAGCCCCGAAGCCATGCCCTCCATGCCCTCGGTCTTCACAGTGCGGAGGTCGTTTTCCCAGAAGAACCGCGCGTCCGACAGGCGCGCCGAGAGGACCTTGCCGTTGCCTTTCAGCACGGTCGCGCCGTTGTCAGCGGTCTCGCGGTTGGCGACGGTGATATAGCGTTCGATACGGCCGGTTTTCGGGTTCCGGACCGAGAAGAATTTCTGGTGCTCGCGCATCGAAGTTTGCAGGACCTCGGGCGGGAGCTGGAGGAATTCCTGGCCGATCTCGCCCATCAGGACGACCGGCCATTCGACGAGGCCCGCGACCTCGGTCAGAAGGCCCGGGTCGGCGACGAGTTCGAGGCCGGCGGCGAAAGCCATCTGCTCGGCGTCGTGCAGGATTGCGGCCTCGCGCTCGGCGGGGTCGAGGACGACATTCGCGGCCTTCAGCTTCCGCGCGTAGTCATCGAACGAGGTGACGGTGATCGGTCCCGGTGCCATGAACCGGTGGCCCTGGGTGGTGTCGCCGGCCCGGATGCCGTCGACGTCGAGCGGCACGACCTCGACCCCGGCCTCGGTGGTCAGGATGCAGAGGATCCCATGGAGCGGCCGGACCCAGCGCAGCGTGCCCGCGCCCCAGCGCATCGACTTGGGCCAGGGGAAGTCGCGGATGGTCTTTTCAAGCACCTCGGCGACGATCTCGGGCGCGGCGCGGCCGGGCCGTTCGATCACGGCGAAGAGGACGGCGCCCTTGCCTGTGTCGCGTTCCTCGAGTTGGTCGCGGGTCAGGCCGGTCGAGCGCAGGAAGCCTTCGATCGCCTTTTCGGGCGCGTCGGCGCGGGGGCCCTTGCGCTCCTCGCTCTGGTCGGGGGAGCGGGCGGACAGGCCCTCGAGCGCAAGCGTCAGGCGGCGCGGCGTCGAGAAGGCGGCGGCGTGGGCGTAGGTCAGGCCAGCCTCGACCAAGCCGTCGGTGACCAGCTTCTTCAGGTCCTCGCGGGCCTTCGGCTGCATCCGCGCCGGGATCTCTTCGGAGAAGAGCTCGATCAGAAGGTCAGGCATGGCTTATCGCTTTCCGGCGCCGGGTTCGGGGCGGTGGATAGCGTCAAGCCGGGTTGGGGTCCAGAGGGTCAGCCGGGTTGCACTTGCCGGAAGACGTGGCCGGAGAGCGACTTGAGCCCCGGTCCGGCGCAGCGCGGGACGACGCGGTAGACCGCCGCGACGAAGCAGTAGAGCGAGAAACAGAGCAAACCGGCGGCGAGGAGCGCCAGGAGGACGCGGCCGTAAGGCTGGGCGCGGACGAAGGCGAAGGCCTCGGACATGCCGCCGGCCTCGCCCGGTGCGGTGGCCCAGCCGGCATAGAAGAGGAAGGCGCCGATCAGCAGGATGACGAGGCCGTGGGCGATCTGGCCGGCCTGCAGCGCGGGCGCGAGGCGGCGGGTGACCTCGGTCGATTCCAGGTGATCCTCGTAGGCGCGGGTCCAGCCGACATGGCCGAGATAGAGGCCGGCGCCGACGACGACGGCGCCGATGCCCATCACGGCCATGTGGCCGAAGGGCAGGGCCATCAGTTTCGATGCGAGGCTTTCGGTGCCCCCGCCCGAGCCGGACCCTGAGCCGAGTGCCATGCGTAGGGCGGCGAAGGCGAGGCCGAACTGGATCAGACCCTTTGCGACCAGGAAGCTGCGGGCGAGAATGCCCTTGGCGCCGGTGCCGTGGTCGTCGATGTCGTACCAGGCGGCGACGAAGCGCCAAGTGCCGTAGGCAAGAAGGCCGAGCGCGACGATCCAGAGGGCAGGTGTGCCCCAGGGCTGGTCGCGCAGCTGGCCAAGCGCGTCGGTCGTGCCCTCGGCCCGGCCGCCGGTCCAGGCGGCGAGGAGGGCCAGCGTACCGACCAGCGCGTAGGTCACGCCGCGCGTGGCATAACCGAAGCGCATGACGGGCAGGATCCAGGCTGGCGGTGCGTCGGACATCGGGGTCTCCGGGGGTGTCTCCGGGCGCGGACCGCGCGGCGACAGGGACAAAAGCCCCGAAGGGCCGGAACAGTTCCCAAATGGCTATTGGCGATGCCTTGGACTTGCCGCCGGCGCTCAGTCGGTCCGGTCGGGGCAGGCCTCGCCCTGGGCCGAGCCGTCATAGGCGGTCTGGCCGCAATTGTTCAGCTGGTTCCATGACCAGGCCCGGCCGTCCCGGCCAACCGCCACGATGCGGTCCACGCCATATTCGACGTTCTTCTGGCCGAGGAAGGCAACGGCGTCGCCCGATTCCAGCGCCGCGCCGATGGCCGCCGCGTCGTAGCAGTCGAGCCAGCGCGGGCCGACGAGAGGTTCGGCCTTCTCGGCGATGGCGAAGGTCTCGGTCAGCATGGCGAGCGAAAGGTCGACATTGAAGCAGGCACGGTAGCGGATGGGCGAGCTTTCGGAGTCGGTGCCGCGAAAATCGCTCACGGTCACGGGCTCGAACTCGCCCGCGACGGTCGTCAGCCCGACCGTGTCGGCCTGGGCAAGGGTGCGGTAGTAGGCATATTCCTGGGTGTACCAGACACCCGCACCGGCGACTGCGGCGGCGATCACGAGAAGAGCTCCGACGATCTTTCCATTCATGACGCATCCACGTTCGAGATTCGGCGTTCCGCGCTACTCAGAAACACCGAATGAAAATCAGCCTGCGATATCCGGGCGCCGTCCATCTTTAGCGAACCCGCAGCAAAATCGACACGATGCGGGTCTCCGGACGCGCGGACTTTGAAACGCTCTTGAGTTTCCTGGTTCGAGGAAATGCCTGTGACGGTCAGGAACCTGTCTTCTCCGTCACATTCGGAGAGGATCGGCAAGACCCACGCGATTTCGCTGGCCGGAAGGTAGACGTCAAACTCCATGTGACGCTTGCGCCCGGCGTCCTCGGGCCCAAGCATCGTACGTATGCTCGCAAACCCTTGCGCATTGGGGAAACTATGGTCTCGGAAGTAGACCGACAGAGTTGCCACGCCTTCGGGATCGAGGACGTTGGCGGTGTCCGGTCCACTCCGCCGGTCGTATCTAACGGCATATGGGCCGTAGCCGCTGATCTGCGAGTAGGTTCTCTGCTGACCGTCGTTGCAGAGGTTGGAAACGAGGTGCCTGCTAAATCGCCTGCACTGAAAGATCACCGATATCATGTCTATCACGCCGAGACCCCGCCGGCCTTGAGCGCCGCGCCGATGGCGGCGGCATCGAACCGGCTGAGCCAGATCAGGGCCGCCTCGCGCGGTGTCTCGGCCCTGTAGAGCGGCATCAGGCCGCGCCCCCGGCCTCGGTCGTAACGAAGGCGTCGGCGCATTTCTTGGCGAGCGCGCGGACCCGGCCGATATAGGCCTGCCGTTCGGTCACCGAGATGACCCCGCGCGCGTCGAGGAGGTTGAAGAGATGGCTCGCCTTGATGCACTGATCGTAGGCCGGGTGGGCCATGACGATCTCTTTCCCGGTCTTCGGGTCGGTGGCAGGCTGGCTGAGGATCGCCTCGCATTCGGCCTCGGCATCCTCGAAATGCTTGAGCAGCATCTCGGTGTTCGCCACGTCGAAGTTCCAGCGCGAATATTCCCGTTCGGTCTGGGCGAAGATGTCGCCGTAGGTCAGCGGAATCTCGGTCTGCGGATCGTTGAACGGCATTTCCATGACGTGGTCGATGCCAAGGACATACATGGCAAGCCGTTCCAGCCCGTAGGTCAGCTCGCCCGAGACCGGGTGGCAGTAGTGGCCGCCGACCTGCTGGAAATAGGTGAACTGGCTGACCTCCATCCCGTCGCACCAGACTTCCC
>JBNLCA010000525.1:0-2714 GCA_050303575.1 Paracoccaceae bacterium | reverse complement strand
AGAAGAAGAAGCCCGTGGCCGAGGCGATCGTGGCCGAGGCGCCTGCGGCGGATGCCGAGGCAATCCCGGAGGCCTCCACCGAGACCGGTACGGAGGCTCCCGCCGGGACCGCACCCGAAGCGCCGGCCGAGCCGGTGGCCGAGGCCGATCCAGCGACAGAGGCACAGCCGGCAGCCGAGGCCGCGCCAGAGCCCGAGCCCAAACCGGGCGTGCCCGCCGAGGCCGCCGCCGAAGAGGGCCCCGAGATGGAGGTCTTTTACACCTTCAACTGGGCGCCGCGCCGGTCGCCGAAGGGCGACCGCCCGCGTCGCGAGGGGCAGGGCGGCGGCGGACGCCGCGACGGCAACCGCAACGACGGTGGAAAACGCGAGGGCGGCAAGCCCCGCCAGAAGGGTAAGGGCCGCCCCGACCGCGCCGAGCGGCCGAAGAATTTCGAGGCCCGTCCGCCGAAGGAAAAGAAGATCGACCCCGACAACCCGTTCGCCGCCGCGCTGATGGGCTTCAAGGTCAAGGAGTGACCGACGAGGCGCGCGCGACGATCCGGGTCGACAAGTGGCTCTGGCATGCGCGGTTCTTCAAGTCGCGGAGTCTGGCCGCCAAGGCCGTCTCGGGCGGGCTGAGGGTCAACGGCGAGCGGATCGACAAGCCGTCGCGCACGGTGGGCGCGGGCGATGTCCTGACCTTCGCTCTGGGCACCCATGTGCGTGTGGTCAAGGTCCTTGCGCCGGGGCATAGGCGCGGGCCGGCGCCCGAGGCGCGGGCGCTTTACGAGGACCTGACGCCCGAGGCCGGGCCGGAGACCGAGTCCAAGGGCGCGCGCCCGACCAAGAAGGACCGTCGCGCAATCGACGCCATGCGCCAGGCCTCGACCGATCAGACCCCGCTTGAATGATCCCGCCCGCTGGACTAGGCAGGGCGCCGACCGCGCGAAGGGCTCGCTCATGACCTACATCGTCACCGACAACTGCATCGCCTGCAAATATACCGACTGCGTGGAAGTCTGCCCGGTGGACTGCTTCTACGAGGGCGCGAACATGCTGGTGATCCATCCCGACGAGTGCATCGACTGCGGGGTCTGCGAGCCCGAATGCCCGGCCGACGCGATCCTGCCCGACACTGAGCCGGACATGGAGAAGTGGGTCGAGTTCAACCGGAAATACTCGGAAATGTGGCCGGTGATCGTGACCAAGAAGGACCCGCTGCCCGAGGCCGAGGCGCGGGACGGCGAGGCGGGCAAGCTGGAGAAGTATTTCTCGGAAGAGGCGGGGCCCGGCGGCTGACCGCTCCGATTCGCCCCCGATTCGGGCGAAATTAGGGGCGGTCCCCGCGATTCCCCCATGATTCACTGTTTCCCGGCGGCGACGGGCCGGCCCTAGGAATTGGGCCCTTTTTCTGCTATATAGATGTTACATACCGCGTAAACATCGTCCCATCAGCAGGACTGCTCGCCTGGCTGGTGGTTTACAAGTGACAGGGAATTGGTCGTAGGGAACCTCCGGGTCGCCCGCGGTCTTTTTGTCACTTACGTCTGGGGAAGGACCGAGGACCGCCATATGGCCAAAGAGAAGAAATCTGAATTCCGCCCGAACGATTTCGTCGTATATCCCGCGCACGGGGTCGGCAAGATCGTATCGATCGAAGAACAGGAGATCGCCGGGCTGAAGCTGGAACTGTTCGTCATCTCGTTCGAGAAGGACAAGATGACGCTGCGCGTGCCGACTAGCCGGGCGCGCCAGGTCGGCATGCGGTCGCTGTCGACCCCCGACATCGTCTCGAAGGCGATGGCGACGCTGAAGGGCAAGGCCCGCGTGAAGCGCGCGATGTGGTCCCGCCGGGCGCAGGAGTACGAACAGAAGATCAACTCGGGCGACCTGGTGTCGATTGCCGAGGTGGTCCGTGACCTGCACCGCGCCGACGACCAGCGCGAGCAAAGCTATTCCGAGCGTCAGCTCTACGAGGCGGCGCTGGAGCGGCTGACCCGTGAGGTTGCGGCCGTCAGCGGAACCGACGAGAGCCAGGCCGCCAAGAAGGTCGACGACGTCCTGATCTCGCGCGCGGCCTGAGCCCGCACGTCATTCTCTGACTTAGGCCGCGGGTTTCCCGCGGCCTTTTTCGTTGCGCGAAAGCGGGATTGCGCCGCCTTCGGTGTCGCCTGATGCGGGGGCTCTTCCCTTCGCAACTGCCGCTCGGAGCGATGGTGCATCCGATGGCGACCTTTCGCGAACTAGCGACATATGACGGGCGTTGGTCAGATCTCAGTCCTATGCGGCGACCAGCAATAGCGGCAGGAGGTCGAGGTCTGGGTCGTCGGTGAGCTGGCCATTGGCGCGCCAGGCGATCGAGAGGGCGCACTTGGCGGCGGCCCAGGCGAGGAGCCGGTCGCGCGGAACGCCGAAGCTGGCGGACCAGAGGTCGGCGAGGCGGGCGATGCGCTCGGGCGATCGCACCAGGTCCGGCGCGCCCGTCGGGTTGCGGAAGGCGTTCGCGAATTCGAATGCGCGCTCGCCGAGGATACCCTTGGGATCGAACGCAAGCCAGCCGCGGGCCCCGTGGCGGATGTTGTCGTGCTGGAGGTCGCCGTGGAGCGGACGGATGTCCATCTGGGTGGCGAGGAGGTCTCGGGCGACGGACTGCGCCCGCGTGATGTTGGCGCGGGCGGCGGCCGGACATGCGAGGGCGATGCGGAGGGTGAAGAGCGCCGCGAACCAGCCGTC
>JBNLCA010000524.1:0-6227 GCA_050303575.1 Paracoccaceae bacterium | reverse complement strand
TCGGACGGGCATCCCACATTGAGGTTGATCTCTGCGTAGCCGAACCCCTCGCCGATCCGAGCCGCCTCGGCAAGCTCACGCGGCTCCGAGCCGCCCAGTTGCAAGGCCACCGGCTGCTCAGCCGCATCGAACCCCAAAAGCCGCGCCCGGTCGCCATGGATCACCGCCGGCGCCGTCACCATCTCGGAATAAAGCAGCGCCCGCCGCGTCATCTGCCGGTGCAGGTACCGGCAATGCCGGTCGGTCCAGTCCATCATGGGGGCAACGGACAATCTGGCGAGGTGAGTCATTTGCATTTTGTAACTTCAAACCGTTGGCGGCGATCTCTGGTGCGCTGGGCTGCGCCCACCCACGGGCCCGCACCCGGGTGGACGATCAGTGGCAGCAAGTCGCCCGCCTGCGAGCCTTCGGGGTCCTTCTGGACATTCATATAGCGGCTATGTGCGAGTTAGGGAAACCGCCGCGTTGCAGCAAGGGAACGGCACACTGGCCGGCACGGCCGCATGGCTCGAGGCGCTGATGCCCTCAGTCTGCCGGCTGTGAAAGCGCGGTCGGAACCAGACGGCGCTTGCACCGCGGCGACATGCGCGCGCTGCCAGGTTGCAGGCGTTGCCCTGCCGGACGCACCGGAAAGTCTCTAGCCGCGATCCGCCGCCAGTGTCGGCGAAGCAAGGAAATCAGGTGCAAAGAGCATCCGGCAAAGGGGCGCGAAGCGCTCGCGTAACTGAGCTTCGTGTGCCTCCTGCGTCATCTCTTCGCAGCGGATGAATGTCTGAAACTCCATCAGCCACACATCAAAGAAGAGATGCGCAATGTGCTGGGGATCGCCTCTCGAACGGTCATGCAGCGTCAGTTGGTACTGGGACAGGATTCCGGTGATCACTGTCAGAAGTTCCGCATCCACCTCATCGAAGGACCGTGTGAATTCTGTACCGAGGTGCCGCATCCTGGCGGCGTTCGCGTAGCGCCAGATCCGTTTGCTCGCGATGACCATGGTTTCCACGGAGATATCCATGAACAGCGACATCAGCGTCGCCAGGAAGTCCACATCCGTGCGCGGGGCCAGCACCTTGGAGCTTTCGCGTGCCTTCTGCGCCCCGTCCGAGATCATCGCGATCAGGATGCCGTCCTTGTTGCCGAAATAGTTGAAGACCGTCGGGGTGGAGACACCCGCCGCCTCGGCAATTTCCGCCATGGTCACCGCATCGACGCCCTTTTGCGCAAAGAGCGTCCGGGCCTGGTCGAGGATGTCCTCGTGCCGTCGCGCCTTCTTCCGGGACCGCAGGCCAGAAGGGTGCTCGGCGCTGCCGGCCTCCTGCGCATTTCCTGCCTTCTGCGGGCTCTTCTTCACGTTATCCATCACATCTCTATGTTTACTGGATAAAAATTTTTATTGACTAAAACATTTTATGCAATAGCAATCATGCTCATCGACCGGTGTGGGGATGTTGCCTGTCATGTCTATGCGCACTCCGGCCTGTTCGGTTCGGCGCCGCCGCCAAAGAGAGCCGCGCGCCGTGACCCGAGCTTATGTCAGCCGGCCGCCCGCCACCAGCAAGCACGGGCACGACGAGGAGGCACCGGTCGACCAAGAAGACAAGAACCTCAATCCAACTGCCCGACTTCCAGGAGAGGAGACTTCCATGATCAACCTTCATCGCCTTGCCGGGGCCGCCGCAGCCGCCGCCGCGCTGGCCGGTCTCGGTTCAGCAGCAAACGCCCAGTCGTCAGATCCGGACCGCTGGCTGACCGAGACAATGATCGAAGCACGGGCGAGCATGTTCATGCCCACTCTCAATTACCTAACGTTCCAGCACATGGATCAGATGTTCGCCACCCGCGATGTGAGCGCCGGAAGCGACATATGGGAGCTGCCCTCGGCCCCGGTCTCGCTCGAGGGCGACTATACGATCCTTGGCGAGCCCTACGATCTGGAAGGCGCGCTTGAACGCACGCGGACCAATGCGCTCGTCGTCCTGAAGGACGGCAAGATCGTCTTTGAAACCTATCGCAACGGCAGCGGACCGCAGACCCGCTTCCTGACCTTCTCGGTCGCGAAATCCTATACGTCGACCCTGATCGGTTTCGCGCTTCACGACGGGCTGATCGACAACCTTGACGATCCGGTCACCAAGTACCTGCCCGAGATGGAAGGCACTGGTTATGACGGGCCGAGCGTGCGGGACCTGCTGCGCATGCGCTCGGGCGTGGACTGGGAGGAACGCTACGAGTTCGGCAGCGAGACCCAGCTGACGCAGGTCCATGACAATGCGCTTGTGGCCTACAAGTACCGCTGGTGCGACTATGCGGCGAACGAATCCAAACCGGGCGAGACCGCGCCGGACGAGCGTTTCAACTACGCCACGCTCGATACCAGCGTTCTGGGCTGCATCGTCGAGCGGGTCACCGGGCGCACCGGCGCGGACTACATGACCGAAAAGCTCTGGCAGCCCATGGGCGCGGAGTTCGGCGCCTACTGGATCATGGACGGACCTGACGACGTCGGCCGGGAATTCTACGGCGCGGGGCTGGCGGTGACTGCGCGCGACCATGCCCGTTTCGGCCAGATGTTCCTGCAGGGCGGCGTGGCGAACGGCGCGCAGGTCGTGCCTGCCGACTGGGTACGCGAAGCGACCGTGGCGGACGAAGGCTACGAGCCGATCGAGCCGGGCGCCCCGGTGGGCTACCAGTACCAGTGGTGGACCGATGCGGGCAGCGACGTGTTCATGGCGCTTGGCCTGCACCACCAATACATCTGGATCGATCCGACCAACGACATCGTGATCGTCAAGATCAGCTACACGCAGGAGCCGGTGGGCCGCGATCAGGAAAACGAAGAGCTGTTCGCCCAGATCACGGCGAAGCTGATGCAATGAACGCTCGCGCGGGCCCGCCAGGTGCGGGCCCGCGTCAGCCGCACCAGCACCCGCCCCCGACAGGCCGTGCAGCGTGAGCGAGGGGACCTTCCCCGATCACCGACCGGAAGGAGCGATCGGGGCTGGCCGTCTCCGCTTAGGTATCCGGACCAGTCTTTTCCGACCGCATAGCGCAACAACGAGAGCCGGCCACCCCCATCGACCTGGACGAAAGGAACGAAAAGTTCGTCCGGGCCGGCGGCGAAGCGCCAGGCGTCAGACGCGATCCCAGGGCGGAACAGGCTGCGTCGCCGAGACGATGCAGTCGACGATGGCGCGGATCGTCGGGCTTGTCATCCGGCTCTCGGGCACGAGGAGTTTCATGAAAAGGTCCGGCACGTGATAGCCCGGCAGGATCTCGACCAGCTCGCCCGACTTCAGGCCCGGCCGGACGAGGTACTCGGACAGCACCGTCACGCCAATCCCGGCAAGGACGGCGTCGCGCAGGATGCGGCTGTCGGTGGCACTGAAGACCGATCCGACCTCGACCGCGACTTCGCCCGACGGCCCCTCGAAGGCCCAGCGCGTGCCGCTGACCGGGACGGTGATGCAGGGCAGGCTCGCAAGGTCGCGCGGATGCTCGGGCATGCCATGCCGGTCGATGAAGCTTTTCGCCGCGACCGCCTTGCGCGGCAGCTTGGCGAGCGGCACGTCGACCACGTGCGGGAACGTCACCGGCATCGCGCCAAGCGCGAGGTCATAGCCCTCTTCCAGCGGGTTCACCGTGCGGTCGACCAAGATCATGTCGATCCGCACGCCGGGATTGGCGGCGCGGAACTCGATCAGCGTCGAGGCAAGCCCCAGCGCCTCCATCGTCGCCGGGCACTTGATGCGGATATGTTCCTGCAGGCCCGCGGCGGCCGACGAACCCTCGATGGCCGCGTCGAGCTCGCCCAGGAGCGTCATGAAGCGCTGCTGGTAGCCAAGCCCCGCCTCGGTCAGCTGCAGCCCGCGGGTCGACCGGAGGAAGAGCTGCGTTTTCAGCTCGTGCTCAAGGTGCGAGATGCGCTTGGAAATGACCGAGGGGACCGTGCGCCCCTCGCGCGCGGCGGCCGAGAAACTGCCCAGCCGCGCGACGGTCAGGAAGGCCCGGATGTTGCTGATGATGTCCATCGGCAGATCCTAGCCCGAAGTCGCCATCGCGGGATCGCGGACATGGGCGCCCTGCCGGCGGAGGATGGTGCGCACCTCGGCCGCATCGACGGCGCGGGGCTGATAGCCCCGGTTCGCGGCAACGCCCGCCGCCACGCCCGCCGCCTGGCCGGTGAGCCAGCATTGCGGGATCTCGCGCATGAAGCCGTGGCTGTTGGCATCGCACGAGATATGCCGGCCGGCCGCCAGAAGACCGTCGAGCCGCTTCGGCACCAACGCGCCCAGGGGCACCGACACAACCGGGTACTTGGGCGAGACCGAGGGGCTGACCCCGACCTCGTCGGGCAGCACCTCGCCCCCGGCCCACTGGTCGCGGGTGATCCGCCCGACGCCGGTCAGCCGCCGGGTATGGCGCACGCCGAGTTGCGGCGCCGAGAGCATCATCCAGGCGTTCGCGAAGCCCGGCGCGTGCCTGCGGAAGAAATCGCAATGGGTCTGCATGAAGCGGTGCGAGCGGACTTCCAGTTCCGTCATCTCGTCGACGTTCAGCGCCGAAAGCCCGGACTGCCGCGGACCCAGGAACAGCGCGACGTCGTTGCGCCAACTGACATAGGGCGCCTGGAAGAAGCCGAGTTCCGCACGGCCTTTCTGGTTCAGCTCGGCGAAGCCGTCGGGGTCCTTGAGGCGGAAGTCGAGCCAGCGCTCCATGTCGACGCCCGCCAGCATGAAACCGGTATTGGCGGAATGGTGGACGTCGCCCTCCTCGATGTCGGTCTCGAAGTCCCCGCCCGCGCGGGCGAAGACGTCGCCGTCGCCGGTGCAGTCGACCACGACCTTCGCCATCAGCGCCTGCCGGCCTTCCTTCGATTCGAAGACGACGCCCCTGACCGCGCCCTCCTCGACGATCGGGACGGACATCCAGGAATGGAATACGATCCGGACCCCGGCCTCGATCAGCATCTCCTGGCTGGTCAGCTTGAGGCGCTCCGGGTCGATGGTCGGCGCCCAGGTGACGATCCCGTGGAAGGCCGATGTCCTGAGCCGCCAGTATTTCGCCAGCCCCTCGTCGCGGACACCCCAGAGCGTGCGGTCCGGCCCGGCTACGGCATCTTCCGGCAGGCGGTCGATCACCTCCTTGGCGAAGCCGAGGATGACCTGCTTGCCGTCCCAGTCGGTCATCCGGTCGATCCAGATGACCGCTCCCCCGGTCGAGAGCCCGCCGAGGTGGTTGTAACGTTCAAGGAGGACGACATCCGCCCCGGTCCGCGCCGACGCGAGCGCCGCAGCGGTCCCGGCCGGACCGCCACCCACCACCAGGACGTCGCAGGAATGATAGACCGGCACGTCCCGCGCCGCTTCGCGGTAGGTGCCCTCGCCGTTCCGCGGCGGAAAGGTCGTCGCGCGCGTTCCGAAGATGTCGGACGACAGGAACCGGTCCTCGGACTGCCGGATCTCGCGGACCTTGGGGGTGTCGTCGCTCATGCCGCCACGGCCGCCCCGGCGTCCTCGAGGATCAGGTCCGACGCCTTCTCGGCGATCATGACGACCGGCGCGCAGGTGTTGCCCGACGGGATGGTCGGCATGATCGAGGCGTCGACAACCCTCAGCCCGCCGATTCCGTGCACCCTGAGACGGGCGTCGACCACCGCGTCCGGCCCCTGCCCCATCTTGCAGGTGCCGACCGGGTGGAAGGTCGTCGCCAGCGTCGAGCGCGCATAGTCGAGAATCTCGTCGCGCGTCTGCACGTGCGCACCGGGCGCGACATTTTCGGGCCGGAAGCGCGCCATTGCGGGCGAGCCGACGATCCGGCGCACGAGTTCAACGGCGCGCACCGCGATCTCGCGGTCGTACTCCTCGGCGAGGTAATTGTGCAGGATCGCGGGCGCCGCCATCGGGTCGGCCGAGGTGGCATGGACGTGGCCGGTACTTTCGGGCCGCATGATGCAGGCCGACGAGGTGATGCCGGGGAAATCATCCATCGGCGCGCCGACGCGTTCGTAACTCGCGGCCGAAAGGACCAGCTGAATGTCGGGCGCGGGCGCGTCAGGAAAGAGCCGGGTGAAGGCGGTCAGGAGCGGCGGCTGCGCCGACATCGGCCCCTTGCGACGGAAGACATAGTCGGCGCCCATCAGCGCCTTGCCCAAAAGCGTCCGCGCCTTGTCGTTCAGTGTCTTCGTCCCTGAAAGCCGGGTGCGGATGCGGATGTGCCAGTGGTCGAGA